>JBBIMN010000232.1:0-3921 GCA_037444385.1 Acidobacteriota bacterium
ATCCCGCGGGGCGGCGTTGCCCGGGCTTGGCGTACGGCAGGTACGCCGGCGTCCTTGCGCCTTGCCCGGCGGGCGCACCGGCGCCCTCGGTGCGTCACCGTATTTCCGAAACGGAGCGCTGAGTTGTGAGTTTTGAGTTAAGAAATACAGGTGCTTTGTCTTAACTCTCAACTCCTTTTATTTCATTGGGACGGAGCTTTTGGTTAATGGCCAATGATATTCTTGTTATAGAAGACAACCCGGACACCACGGAGCTTCTTCGCGGGTTTCTGGCGGCCTACCCGGTGGCCGTCATTACGGCGTCGAAAGCCTCGGAG
Organism: Acidobacteriota bacterium; assembly: GCA_037444385.1. Taxonomy (GTDB): domain Bacteria; phylum Acidobacteriota; class UBA4820; order UBA4820; family DSQY01; genus JAEMPZ01. The sequence goes on from JBBIMN010000232.1 coordinate 318, forward strand.
GGCCTTGACGCCGTGAAGGCGAAACAACCCGCCGTTGTTCTCTTGGATTACAGGCTCCCCGATGGAGATGGCCTCGCTCTCCTTCCCATGATCCTTGGCGAAAACCCGCGTACGCAGGTCATCCTGATGACCGCCTACGGCTCAATTCCGCTGGCGGTTGAGGCGGTACGCCTGGGAGCGCTTGACGTCCTGCCTAAGCCTTTTGACATGGAGCAGTTGGACATCGTCCTCCAGCGCGCGTGGCGCGTGGCCACGCTTGTGGCCCGCGGCGCTGAAAACCGTGAAGAGCTTGAGCGCCGTTTCTTAAGCCCCAATCTAATAGGCGAGTCCCCGGCTTTTCTCAAAGCGCTACGCCTTGCCGGCGAGGTAGCCGCCACTGAAGCCACGGTCCTGGTTACTGGGGCGAGTGGCACCGGCAAGGAGCTTTTCGCACGCGCCATCCATTTCAATTCACCAAGGAAACTCAAACCTTTCTTCCCGATCAACTGCTCCGCGATTCCAGACACCCTTTTGGAAAGCGAGCTGTTCGGCTATAAAAGGGGCGCCTTCACTGGGGCCGACGGCGACCGGCAAGGCATCCTGGACAGGGCAAACAGCGGGACTGTTTTTCTTGACGAGATCGCCGAGACATCACCCGCTTTCCAGGCCAAGCTGCTTAGGGTCATAGAGGACAGGCAGTACCTTCCTCTTGGTGCGACCGAGCTTAAACGCTGCGACGTAAGGATTCTCGCCGCGACGAACAAGCCCCTGGAGGATTGGGTCTTGGAAGAGAGGTTCCGCGAGGACCTTTATTACCGCATCAACGGCTTTGAAATCAGGCTTCCCCTTCTTAGAGAGCGCCAAAGCGACATTGCCATCCTGGCGGAACATTTCTTAAAGGACATCGCCCGCTCTCAGGGCAAGGCCAAACCTCCCTCGCTCGGGAAAGGCGCGTTAGAGGCCCTGGCGGCTTACTCTTGGCCCGGCAACGTGCGCGAACTGCGAAACAAGCTCCAGATGGCCTGCATTCTTTGCAGGGGAGAGGTCTTGGAACCGCAGGATATTTTCCCGAAAGGAGCTGTTCGCTCATCCGCCTCATCATCTGATAACTGGACGTTGCCCGCCGAAGGCGTCGAGTGGGAGGCTCTTGAAAAGGGCTTCTTAAGCCAGGCGCTCGAACGCTCCGGCCAAAATATCTCCAAGCGGCCCGGCTTTTAGGCATGTCACGCGCCACGTTTCGCTACCGGCTGAGGAAGTTCGGACTCTGCGATGAGCGCGAAAGTGGCTGATATCGTTCATCAGTTGGACTATATGGACCGCCACGCTTGAAGCAGCAGCTCTGGCGAAGTTTCTAACTGTTTGAAATAAGGGGACTTTCATTAAAGCGGTCTTCCGCGCCACACTGGCATTCGTCTTGCTAATTAAGACAATATGGAGTGAAGGAGGGCCAGCAAGGCATTGACCGCGGGGGCGCCCACCCCCCCGTGGCCAATTTATTGGCTTTGCCGGTCCAGAGTGCGTGAGCCACGCCCTGCCGGTGCCACGAATCACGACCCAATACCTGGAACGCTACGAATAAGATTCGCTGGCTACCTCACCAGTTCCAGCATCCGCTTGGCAACCGTTTCTGGCGCCCCCAGCATAGTGTTCAAAACGATCACGCGAACCACGCCAAAGAGGCGCTCATACTGGCTGCGGAGCAGTTCCTGGCGGGCGGTGTCCAGAAAAGGCAGGTGCGGGTTGAGGAACGGGACAGCTCCGCCCGTACCGGGGAAACTTCCGTCCGAAAGGATGCGGATGGCTTCGCGAGCGGGCAGTTTCCGTGCCGCTGGCGCGACAGGGTCCCTGACCAGGAAGAAAGCTGCCACTGGCTTTGTCCGGCGAACGTGCCTCTTAGCCCCGCCGAGCCAATAAGGGTCAAGCATCAGGCGGCCGTTGACCGAGGCGATAGTGCACGCGGCGGCGCCGCGGTCGAGCGGGCAGGTATCGCCGTCCTTGCAATATTCTACGGCGCACTCGTCACGGCGCGTGACGATGTTCTCCAGCTTGCAGCGTTCCAAAAGATTTTCGATTTCAGTCAGGTGCTTGGCCCACTTGGTCTTAAGGTAGAGTTTGCGCTCGGGAAGATCGGCCACCACGCCGGAGGCTCCGGTGCGGACAAGCGTCATGTCCGAGGCGCAAAGCCGGACGCTCTTCTCTTCAAGCGCGGCGGCGAGGACCGCCGTTCGGCTTGAGCCGGGAAGACCCCATACCAGCGCGCCTTTACCATCGCAATCGAGAGCGGCGCAGTGGGCCATGAACGCGCCGCCGGTGCGTGCCGCCGATTCGCCCGCAAGCGCTAGCGCGAGGGAGCGAACCTGGCCGTAGAACGCGGTGTTGAAGATGAATCCCGTAGCCGTTTCCAGGCTCATGAACGCCGAGGCTTCGCGGCCAGGTACATCTTTGACGGCGTAGACCACGGCGTGGGGTTCGAGGTCGCTTTCCAAGGGCGCCGGGTAGAAGTTCTCCTGGTAGAAGTCGGCCAGGTGGGGGGAGTTGGTGCGCAGTTGGACAATGGAACCAGCTATCGCGGCGTTCCATTCGAAGTAGCTGTCGGGCGCGAGGCGCGATTCCGCCTCGGCCAACAGGGTGTTTCGGCCATCAACGCCGGGGGCCGTCCGCGTCTCGCTGTATTTCTGGACCTTGGTCACAACGTTGTTGAGGGCATGAGGCTTTAGCCTTTTCGGCTTTTCCAGGCGGCCAAGCGCCTTCTCCAGGCGGCGCATTCCCTCTTCAAGCCTGTCCATCGAAGCGGCGAAGGATAGGCGGAGGTGGTCCGGCGCGGCGAAAGCGTCGCCCGGAATGACGGCCACGTGCGCCTCTTTCAGCAGGTAGTAAGCCAATCCGTAAGAGTTGCGCAGAGGCGCGCCGCCGAACTCCCTGTCCAAATAAGTTTCCACATTGGGGAACGCGTAAAAGGCGCCTTGAGGAGAAGGGCACGAGACGTTCGGAAGAGCACGCAATTTGTAGATAATGAAATTGCGCCGCCGCTCGAACTCCTGGCGCATTCTTTCGACGTCCATAGCACAGTCTCGAAGGGCCGCCACTGCGGCCTTCTGGACAAATGAAACGGCGTTGGATGTGTTGTGCGATTGAATTTTGGAACAGGCGGCGATGATCTCCTTCGGGCCCGCCGCGTAGCCCAGGCGCCAGCCGGTCATCGAGAAGGCCTTGGAGAAGCCGTTGATGACGATGGTAAGCTTCTTGATCTTGGGGTTGATGGAGGCTATTGAGGTGAAGCGGGCGCCATCGTAGAGCAGCTTTTCGTAGATCTCGTCCGAAAGGACCCATATCTGCTCGCGGACGCAGATTTCCGCCAACGCCTCAAGCTCGTCTCGGGAGTAAAGTGCTCCAGTTGGATTGCAGGGGTAGTTCAGAATCAGCGCCTTGGTGTTCGGCGTGATGGCCGCGGCCAAATCCTTCGCCTGAAGCCTGAAACCGTTCTCCTCGCACGTCGGCACGAAGACCGGATTCGCGCCAGCCAGCCGCACCTGGTCAGGGTAGGAGACCCAGCACGGAGCGGGAATGAGGACGTCGTCGCCGCTGCCGTAGAGTGCCATGGCCACGTTGAAGAGGTTTGTCTTGG
>JBBIMN010000233.1:0-3880 GCA_037444385.1 Acidobacteriota bacterium
CCAGTCGCGAGGCTCGAAGGGCCGCGGTGCTCCAGCCTTTCGGCAGCGGCAAATCGTCCTTGCTTCAGGCCCGCTCTTTTGCTAAGCTTTGACGTGGAGGTCACCACATGGCGGCAGCGAGTGAGTGGCGAACGATAACGCGCTGGCGGGCGGTTGCCCTTGGCGCCGTTTTGGCGGTCCTCTTCATTATTGCCGGGGCGCTCTTCCTGCACCACGCCCATAAAACGGTCCGCCTCGACACGTTCGAGGACCTCGCTTCGGTCGGCCAAATCAAAGAGGAGGCCATCGAGGCATGGCGCGGCGAACGCCTGAACAGCGCCGCCAATCTGGCACAAGGCTCCTTCTTCGCGCGCGCCGTGGCCACCCTCATGGAGACCTCCGCCACCACGGGGGCGGGCCACGAGATCGAAGAGCGCCTGGACCTGGCGAGACGGCATGACTACGATACGAGCGCCTTTGTCGCGACGCCAAACGGGCACGTCATCGCTTCCGCCGGAGCGCCCGTGGCGGTGGACGCGGCCACTCTCGCCGAAATCAAAGAGGCTGTTCAGAACGGCCATCCTCTCCTGGGCGATATCTTCAAGCCGGGCGGCACTTTGCCCGTCGCCATTGACACCGTGGCGCCCATAGCGGGCGCGAAGCCCCCCGTCGTCCTGGTCATGCGCGCCGATCCCAGCCTCTACCTTTTTCCGCTGATTCAGCGCTGGCCCGTACACAGCGCCACGGCGGAAACCCTCCTCGTGGAGCGGCGCGGGGACGATGTGGTCTTCCTCAACACGCTACGCCTCCGGCCCGAGGCCGCTCTAGCCGTGCGGCAGCCGCTGAGCCAAACAACGTTGCCCACCACCCAGGCGGTTCTGGGACACACGGGCCCGTTTGAAGGGCTCGACTATCGTGGCGTACCCGTGCTCACCGATGTGCGCGCTGTTCGCGGATCGCCCTGGTTCCTCGTGGCCAAGGTGGACAAGGCGGAGATTCTCGCTGACTTTCACCGGGAGATGGCGGTGGTGCTTCTAACCATCCTGGGCCTCGTGCTCCTCGTGGTTTTTTCGATCGGCTACATTTACAAGGCTCAAGGAAAGGATGCATACAAACGGCTTTACACGGTCGAGCGTGAGGCCAAGGCGGCTCTTGAGGCGAGCGAGAGGCGCTTTGCCCTCTTTATGCGCCACCTACCCGGCGTGGCCGTCATCCGCGATCTGGAGGGCCGTTACGTCTACATGAACGAGGCGTGGGAGAGCGCAACGGGCCTGCGCCGGGAGGATTATATTGGAAAGACGCCCTTTGACTGTTTCCCCCGCGAAGAGGCGGAACGGCTCATCGCGCGCGACCGTCGCGCGGCCGAGAGCGGCGAGGCCCATGTCACGGAGGAGGTGGAGCTGCAACACGTGATTGAGCCGGGCTGGCGGCTCCAAACCCGTTTCATGCTGGAAGGCGGGGAGGGCAAGCCCCCCCTCATCGCCATTCTCAGCCTGAACCTCACCGAGCGCAAACAGGCGGAGGAGAAGCTCCTCCGGCTAAGCCGCTTCTACCTGGTCCTTTCGGAACTGAACCGGAGCATGGTCCATCAGCGCGACCGAAAAGCCCTCCTTCAAGAGACGTGCAAGATATTGGTGGAACACGGCGGCTTCAAGATGGCGTGGATCGGGTTCAAGGACGAAGCCGCGGGACGCATAGTGCCCGAAGCGTCGGCGGGCTTCGAGAAGGGCTACCTGGAAGGCCTCGTCATCCGCTGGGACGGCTCTCCAGACGGGCAGGGCCCGGTAGGAAGGGCCATCCGCGAGAAACAGTCCGTCATCTTTGAGGACTGCCTGAACGATCCCTCCTATGCCCCCTGGCGCGGCGCGGCGCTGGAGAGAGGCTACCGGGCTAGCTGCGCTTTCCCCATTCGGCAGCGAGACGACGTGACCGGCGTTTTCATGGTCTACCACGCGGAGGCCGGGGCAATCGGTGAGGAGGAGTCCCGCCTGTTGGAGAGGCTGGCCGAAGACCTGGGTTTCGCCCTCACGGCAATCCAGGACAGAAGCCAGTGCGACCTCGCCGAGGAGGCGCTCAGGACGAGCGAGGATAGCTATCGCGACCTCGTGGAGAACGCAAGTGATCTGATTTGCACCCACGACCTCGATGGGATTCTGCTGTCAGTGAACGCCGCCATAGCGCGCGCTTTGGGCTTTGCGGCGGGTGATCTTGTTGGGCGTAATATTCGCGGCCTCTTGCCGCGCGAGCAGCGGGAAGGGTTTGACGCATATCTCCAAACCATCAGACTCGACAAAGAGGCTGTAGGCGTCATGCAAATTGCGAACCGGGCCGGAGAGGTCCGCTACTTGGAGTACCGAAACAGTTTGCGCGCCGAAGGCGTGCCGCAGCCTCTAGTGAGAAGCATGGCACGAGATATAACCGACGCGGTCCTGGCCAGGCGGGCTCTCCAAGCCAGCGAGGAGAAATACCGCGCGGTCCTCAAGAACATGGAGGAGTCCTATTACGAAGTTGACATCGCCGGCAATCTGACCTTTTTCAACGATGCCCTCTGCGGGCTGTTCGGGTACACAAGAGATGAATTGATGGGCATGAACAACCGGCAATACACCGACGCGGAAAACGCGAAGAAGTTGTACCAGGCTTTCAACGCTGTCTACCGGACTGGCGAGCCAACCAGAGGGTTCGATTGGGAAATCACCAGAAAGGACGGGGCCATACGCACTATCGAGGCTTCCGTCTCACTGCGCAAGGACGCGTCCGGCAAGCCTCTCGGCTTTCGCGGCGTAATCCGCGACGTGACCGAGGAAAAACGCACCCAGGAGGCGCTTCGCGAGAGCGAGGCGAGGTACCGGGCCATCTTCGAGGGCGTGGCCGAGGGCATCTATATTTCGACGCCGGAGGGCAGGCCCGTGCTTGCAAACCCCGCCTTGATGAAGATGCTCGGATACGAGAGCATGGAAGAAATGTTGAAACGCGACATCGAGAAGGAGGGCTACCCCGACCCCTCGGAGCGCCGCCGGTTCCAAGAGATCATCGAACGCGACGGCATCATCCATGGCTTTGAAACCGAGTGGCGGCGGGTTGATGGCTCAATGATCCACGTGATCGAGAACGCGCGGGCCATCCGGGACGGCGAAGGGCGGGTCGTTGCCTACGAGGGGACCGTCCGGGACGTCACCGAACGCAAACGCGCCGAGCAGGCGCTAAAGGAGAGCGAGGAGACGTTCCGCCACTTCTTCGAGGGCAATCCGGCGGCCAGTTACCTCGAAGCGGCGGGCAGGCAGTTGATCCATTGCAACCAGGCCTTCCTGGATCTTTTTGGTTTCAAGTCGGAAGAAGAGGCGATAAAGACCCCAGCCGAAGAACAGTGGCTGGACCCGGAGGAGCGGCCGCGGTTCTTTGAAAGGCTGGCTCGCGACAAGCGGATGGAACTGCTCGAGTCAACCTACAAACGGCGTGACGGGAGCCTGGTCCACGTGATTGAAACGGTGACCGGCCTTTTCGATCAAGAAGGCAAGCTCAGCGGCGCGCTCGGTTTTCTCATTGACGTCACCGAGCAAAAAGCGCTAGAGAGCCAGTTGCGCCAGGCGCAGAAGATGGAGGCGGTCGGCCAACTGGCCGCCGGCGTGGCGCACGACTTCAACAACGTTCTGATGGCCATCCAGGGGGCCTCCGAACTCCTGGCCAAGATGATTGCGCGAAGCCAGCCCGGCCATAAAGAGGTCGTGACGATCCAGAAGGCCACGGACCGCGCCGCCCTGCTCACCCGCCAGCTCCTGGGCTTCGCCAGAAAGACCGTGCTTGAACCGGTCCCCTTGGACCCCAAGAACCTCGTGGACGGGCTTTTGCCGATGGTCAAGCGGCTCTTGCCCGAAACGATCCGCGTGGAGTTCATCGCGGC
>JBBIMN010000234.1:0-3871 GCA_037444385.1 Acidobacteriota bacterium
GGGTAAACTGGTTGACGCAATCCTCGCCAACTACGAAAAGCTCGACGATGAAATAAAAGCCGAGCTTCCCCTGAAGAGAATCTGGGTGCTGGTGAGAGAAGAGGAATAAGCCAAAGGGGCCTAATGGCGCGGCGTTCTCATTGCTGTTTCTTAAGCAGAACCGCCCAGGGTCCAATCTCACTTTCCAGAATTTCTCAATCCGGGGCGCGGCCACACTTGCCGCGCTTCTGAACGAAGTGCCCGCCGCCCGCGAAATCGCCGCATCCTTTGCTGTTCACCGCTTACGTTTTTGCTTCATAAAACAAAAAGGGCCGCCTTCCGGCGGCCCCCTTCGTTCGGCAACCAATCGCGGCTCAGTTGACTAGAATCGCCATCGTGCGTTCGGCGCGGAACTTGTCCTTGTTGATGATCTTGACCGTTCCGGTCTTCCCGTCCGGCGACATCGTTGTGGCGTAGTCCTGGTCCGTCTTGAAGACATTACCCGGGGCGATCTTGATCTTGTGGATCGAGGTGACCCCGGCCTGTTCTGCCGAGAAGGTGATGGTGTCGCCGGAGCGCAGGTCGAGGTGATCGGGGTAGCTCGCCTCGTCGAACTTCAAAAGCTGCGGCTGGCCGAATAGCGGGTCCTTCACCATCCCGGCGTTAATGAGGGCCTTTCGGTCGCCCACCTTGTAGAAGATGGAGTTAAGGCGCGCCTTCAGGTCGTCCGAGAGGTTCTGCATGTCGGCCAGCTTCTTGGCCATCTCCTCGCGCTCCGCCTGGAGCATCTGAACGTCTTGATTGAGCTGGTCGCGCTTCGTCTGCAAGTCGGACACCTGTTCGGTCAGCGTATCTTTCTCCTTGGCCAAAGCGTCGCGCTGCGAAATGGCCTGGTTCTTCGCGTCAACAAGTTTCTGCTTTCCGACTTGAATGACGCGGTAAGGGCTTACCGCCGCGTCACCCTGAGTGACGAAGGTGCCGAAAACGCCGTTGTCGTAGAAGAGCCAGACCTTGAATCCTGGGACCAGGTCGTCCATCAAGTTGGTCTGGAGCGCCAGCTTTTTCGCCGTCGCGGGATCAAGCCCCTTTTCCTTGGTTAGAAAGTTCGTTGCCAAATCGAGGTGCTTGTCGCCATGCTTGACCAACACCGCCGATGGCAGCTTCTTTTCCAGGTCCTGAACCTGCACGCGCAGGTCCTCGATCTCTTTCTGCCTCTTGAGAATATCGCTGATCAGGTCTTTGTAGCCTATGCCCTCCTCGCTCTGAAGTTTCTTCTCCAGGACGGCTTTCTGTTCGGGCGTCAGGTTCTGGCCCATGACCGCGCCAAGATCCTTGCCGCCCTCTTGAATGTACTTTTGGACCAGTTGGTTGACCTGATCCTGCCTGCCGTTGATGTCCTGCTCCAGCTTGGCGATCTTCTGGGCGGTCTGCATCTCCTGCGAGACCTTGGAAGATTCGCGATTGCAAGCCAGGGCAAACGCCAACACCAGAACCGCCGTGAGAACCAACACCGTAGTTTTCTTCATGGCCTATCTCCCTCCTAAACATTACCTATTATAGCCCTGTTTTATGCCTGAATCAAAGGCGGCTCAGATCGCGCATGAGAATCGAGCCGGCAGCCGCGACGTTCAGCGAATCCCAGCCCTTTGCCATCGGCACGCCAACAAAGCTCGCGGCGGCCGCGCGCAGGGACGGGCTCAGGCCGTGGCCTTCGTTTCCCAAGGCAAGCAGGACCGGAGAAGAAGCGGCGGCGCGTAAAGGCAAGCCTCCTTCTTCGGCGGCCACCAGCAGGACCTTCTCCTCTTTCGCCCACGCCAGAAGTTTTTCTTCTCCGCACTGAAGCGGGGGCAGGTGAAGCGCGGCGCCAGCGCTCCGGGAAAGGGCGGCCGGGGCGAAAGGATCCGCCGTGCCAGGGCCGGTAAAGACGGCGTCAAAACCGAAAGCCACGGCGCTCCTTATGAGGATTCCGGCGTTCACCGGGTCCTGTACGCCGCCGAGGTAGAGGTAGCGCCCGCCCGCCTTCGCTCCGGGCCATCGCGGCACCGGCCTGAGCCCCAGCGCGAGAACCCCTTCCGGGGCGGGCTGAGTTCCGGCCCTCTGGAGAAGGCACGATGGAACCAGCGCCACCGGGACGCCGCTCACTTTCAAGGCTCTTTCCCAAGAGGGCCAGAGAGATTCCTCCACGAGAGCGGCCTCAAGAGGCCAGGCTGCCCTAAGCGCTTCTTCCAGAAGGTGGCGGCCTTCGAGAAGGAAGAGCCCCTCCTTGCGGCCATGGCGCGGGCCTCGCGCCACGTTGCGAAAGCGCTTGACGAGCGGGTTGTCTTTCGAAACGATCCGCGCGGGCCTCTCCATGCGGTCATTGTAACTCAAGATTTGCCCGGATGGAGCCTTCATGGCCAATGATTCGCCCGCTTCGCTCTGAAACGGCGCTTTGAACGGGCCGCGTGCCTCTGGCTCTTGCTTCCGTCAGCCAGCCGGAAGACGCCATGGCTTATGGTGGCTTCAGGCGATATGGTCTATACTTTTGATTGGGGGAGCGGGGCCGCGGAGGAGCGATGGAAGCGCAGTTGATTGGACGGCTTGAAAAACTGACCGGACGGCACGAGGAACTTGCCAGGCAACTGGCCATGCCTGAAATCATAAGCGACCAGGCGCGTTTCAGGGATCTGTCGCGCGCATACAGCGACCTGCAGGAGACGGTGCAGACATTCTCTCAGTACAAGAAGCTTTCAGCGGACCTCGAAGGCGCCAGGGAGATGGCCCGCGAAACGGGGTCGGAGCTGGCGCAGATGGCCGCGGATGAGGCCAGGGAGCTGGAGCCGCGGCTCGCAGAGATGGAAAAACGGCTCAAGCTGCTCCTGCTTCCTCAGGACCCGTTGGATCAGAAAAACGTGATTCTCGAAGTCCGCGCCGGAACTGGCGGCGAGGAGGCGGCCCTTTTCGCCTCGGACCTCTACCGCATGTACTGCCGCTTCGCCGAGCGCAACCGCTGGAAAATCGAGCTTCTCGACGAAGCCCCCACCGGGCTTGGCGGCTTCAAGGAGGTCATTCTCTCGATCTCTGGCGAAAAGGTTTACTCGAGACTCAAGTTCGAAGGCGGGGTCCACCGCGTTCAGCGCGTCCCGGCCACCGAAGCTTCAGGACGGATTCATACGAGCGCCGTGACCGTCGCCGTCCTGCCTGAAGCCGAAGAGATAGACGTGACGATTGACGAGAAGGAGTTGCGCATTGACCGCTTCTGCTCCTCCGGCCCCGGCGGCCAGAGCGTAAACACCACCTACAGCGCCATACGCATCACCCACCTGCCGACCGGCCTTGTAGTGTCATGCCAGGACGAAAAGAGCCAGATCAAGAACAAAGCGAAGGCGTTGAAGATCCTTCGCTCCAGGCTCCTGCAGCTTGAGCAGGACAAGCGCAGCGCAGAACTCTCAGTCACCCGGAAGGCGATGGTGGGCTCCGGCGACAGGTCCGAAAAAATCCGCACCTACAACTTCCCGCAGAACCGGGTGAGCGACCACCGCATCAACCTGACCATCCACCGCCTCACCGACATCCTCGACGGCGACATGTCCATGCTTTTGGACCCACTGGTAGAGACCTTCCAGGCGCAGCGGCTCGAAGAGGAGTTCGCCAGGGTCATCTCCGGCTGAGCGCAGGTGTGAGAGTTGGACACAGCGCGGGTGATACCATGTCCCAGGCAAGGAGGGCCGAGGCCCTTAATCCATCGGAATAGATTTCGGGGAAACGAGAGACGTGGCGAGGTGCGATAAGGAGGATAGGGCGATGCCGAGAAAACTGATCGTGACGTTGGCAGCCGTAGTGCTGGCGGTTGCTTCATTGTCCCTGTGGGCCGGCGCGAAAACCTACCAGGTGACGGGCCCGGTGCTCGAGA
>JBBIMN010000235.1:0-3855 GCA_037444385.1 Acidobacteriota bacterium
CTCCAGGTTCGATAAACTGGACGTGGTGTTCATGTTCTTTATCTATTTCGCGCTGGTCACCGACACCCTAATTAGCGTGAACAGGTCCTAGTGTTCCGAGTTAGAAGTTCGTAGACAAAAGCGCTTGATGCTGTCGAGGATCTGGTCGGCGTCTTTGGTCCATATGAAAGGCTTGGGGTCTTTGTTCTGGGTGGTGATGTAGTGGCGGATGGCCTTCTCCAGTTCTGCGGTGCTGCGGTGATTGCCCCGGCGGATCTGACGCTGGGTCAGGAGGCCGAACCATCGTTCCACCTGGCTGATCCACGAGGCGCTGGTGGGAGTGAAGTGCAGGTGGTAACGAGGCCGCTTCGCGAACCACGAGCGGATGCGTTGGGTCTTGTGCGTCCCGTAATTGTCGAGAACGATGTGGATGTCCAGGTCCTTGGGGACCTCCGAGTCGATGCGGTCGAGGAACTTCCGGAACTCCACGGCCCGGTGCCGGCGGTGGCACTCGCCGATCACTTCTCCGGAGGCCACGTCCAGGGCCGCGAACAGCGTGGCCGTTCCGTGGCGCGTGTAGTCGTGGCTCCGACGCTCGGCTTGTCCGGGCCTCATGGGCAGGATGGGCTGGGTACGGTCGAGGGCTTGGATCTGGCTCTTCTCGTCCACGCAAAGGACCAAGGCCCTGTCGGGAGGGTTGAGGTAGAGGCCCACGATGTCCCGGACCTTCTCCACGAACAGCGGGTCCTTCGAGAGCTTGAAGGTCTCCGCCCGGTGGGGCTGGAGACAGAAGGCGCGCCAGATCCGCGCCACGGCGGTCTGGCTCAACCCGCTGGCCTCGGCCATGGAGCGGGTGCTCCAGCGGGTCGCATTCTTGGGCGGCCTCTCCAACGTCATCGTCACCACGCGCTCGACCTGTGCGTCCGTAATACGCCGCGGGGCCCCCGGCCTCGGTTCATCCAGCAGCCCGTCCAGCCGTTTCCGAACGAACCGTCCGCGCCAGCAGCACACCGTGGCTTTGCAAACCCCCAAGCGCTGGGCCACCTCCAGGTTGATCAGCCCTTCGGCGCACAACAGCACCAGCCGCGCCCGCAACGCCAGCGCCTGGGCCGTCTTCCTGCGCCGCGCCCAGTTTTCGAGCGTTTCCCGTTCGCCTTCGGTCAGTACCAGTGCAGCCTTCGGCCGCCCTCGGACCATGCTTCACCTCCGAGAACTGTAACACCGAAGACATCCTCTTTATTCTACGAACTTTTGATACACTAGACTAGCAGGCTATTGAGAAAATCGCGGCTCACGGGATTTTTTAACAACCTGCCAGGCGGAACCGGCTTAGGCACGCGGGTGGAATTGGCGGTAGATCCGCTTGAGCCGCTCCTGCTCGACGTGGGTGTAGATTTGAGTCGTGGAGATGTCCGAGTGGCCGAGCATGATCTGAACGGAGCGCAAATCGGCGCCGTGTTCCAGAAGGTGCGTCGCGAATGAGTGGCGAAGCGTATGGGGGCTTAGGTGTTTGGCGATGCCCGCGGCTCTGGCGTAACGCTCGGCCATCGCCCAGACGGTCTTGCGGCTCAACGCCCGGCCCCGGCTGGTGACGAACAGGGCTTTGCTCTCGCGCTCCCTAAGCAGGGCGGGGCGGGCCGTGGCACTGTATTTTTCGATCCAGTCCTGGGCCACCTCTCCGAGCGGCACGATGCGCTCCTTGGAACCTTTGCCCATTACGAGCATGAATCCCGCCTGAAGGTTCAGCCGGTCCATCGTCAGCGAGACCAGTTCAGAGACCCTGATGCCGGTCGCGTAGAGCACCTCGAAGATCGCCCTGTCCCGAAGACCGAGGCCGGCCGAAATGTCGGGGGCCTTGAGAAAGCGCTCCACCTCTTCTTCGTTGAGGAAGGAGGGCAGCCGTTTCAGCGCGTGAGGCGGGTCCACGTTCTCGGTGGGGTCGTTGTCGCAGAGCTTTTCCAAAAGCAGAAAGCGGTAGAACGTCCTCAGCGCGGCAAGCCGCCTCGACGACGTCGCCGCGGCCAATCCCTCTTTGCGTTCACCCGCCAAAAAGTCCCTGATGTCCTCCCTGCGTACCGCGGCAGGGCTTTTTTTGACGAAGCCGAAGAAGCGGGCGAGGTCTCCCTTGTACGCCTCCACCGAATTGGGGCTGAGGCCGCGCTCGACCACCAGGTGGTCGAGAAAGGCGGCGACTTCGCGCGAAACTGCTGACTCTTCTTGCGTCATGTTTGCCTATGGCCGGCGCAGAATCAATGTAACCGGGCCGTCGTTGACAAGCTCGACCTCCATCATGGCCTGAAAAACGCCGGTTTTTACGGGAAGCCCTTCCCTTTCCAAGAGCAAGACGAAACGGCCGAACAGAAGGCGCGCGAATTCAGGAGGCGCGGCGTGAGAAAAGGAGGGGCGCGTCCCTTTATGAAGGTCTCCCACTAAAGTGAACTGGCTGACCGCGAGCACCTCCCCGCCCGTGTCGCGCACGGAGAGGTTCATCTTGCCATGGCCATCGGGGAAAAGGCGGGCCTCGGCCACTTTGCGCGCGCACCAGGCCGCCTCTGCCTCGCCGTCGTTCCGTTCGACGGCGCATAAGACGAGCAGGCCGCGGCCGATGGCCCCGGCCTCGTGCCCTTCAACGGTGACGCGCGCCCGGCTGACACGTTGCAGGACCAATATCATCGCGGCCCCCTCTTCATGGCCATGCAAGCGGCCCCTTTCACACACTACTCCAAAGCCCCGGCGGCGTCCAGTGGCTTGGCTGCTTCGTTGGCGGGAGCGGTTGCGGTATGATATGAAAGACATCGTAAAAGAGACCTTGGGGCCGGCGCTGATAGCGCTGGTGGTCTTCTCCTTTCTCTTTTTGATCAACCTTCTGTTTCAACTCGCCAACCTCGTAATCCAGGAGGGGCTGAGCCTCAAGGCGGCGTTGTTGCTGTTCGTTTACAGCCTGCCGCTGCTGTTGTCGTACACGTTTCCGGTCGGCCTTTTGGCGGGAACAATCATCGCCTTCGGCCGCCTCTCCGCTGACAGCGAGATCGTTGCTCTGCGCGCCTCTGGAATTAAGGTGCGAGACTTGCTTCGCGCTCCTCTAGCGTTGGGCCTGCTGCTTGCGGTTGCCCTGGCCTTTTCAAACTTGTGGCTGATTCCAGCGGCGCGAGGCGGGCAGGAGCGCTTGCAGGAGCAAGCGGCGCGGCTTACCAACTTGATGAAGCTGATCAAACCGGGCGTCTTCTATGACCGCATACCAGGGGTCCTGTTTTACTGCGAGAGCGTTGACGCCGGCCTGGATCGCTACGAAAAGGTGATAATTTTCCAGAAGCCGTCGCCTGGAAAGGAGATGATCACGGTCTCCGTTTGGGGCCGATTGGTTGAAAGCCGGGGGCCGGGAACGCTCCAGTTTCTTCTGGGGCCGGGCCAGACGGACATTTTCGATCGCCTCCAGCCCGAAAGGGTTCAGGTTTCAAGCTTCACGGAACAGACGCTGACGGTTGCGCCGGTGAAGGCGTCGTCCAATGAAAGCCAGCAGGACCTCGGTTCGATGACTTTCGAGGAACTGCTTCAGAGGTGGCGGCAGAGCGGCGCGGCGGTTGCCGACCAGCGGGATTCGCTAGGTTTCCGCTATGAGGTCAACCGGCGTTTTGCCGCCGCGGCCATAGCCATGCTATTCGCGCTTCTCGGAGTCCCTCTGGGCCTTACCAACGCCCGTGGAGGGCGCGGCGCGGGATTCAGCCTTTCGCTCGCCGTAGTGCTTTTCTACTGGGTTCTCTATTCGGCCCTGGGTGACCTGGCGACGAGAGGGCGCCTCTTCCCTGAAGCGGCCGCGTGGCTTCCCGACGCGACCGTTCTTCTTGCCGGCCTCTATTTTCTGAAGCGCCGGGGTGA
>JBBIMN010000236.1:0-3842 GCA_037444385.1 Acidobacteriota bacterium
CGTCAGGAGAAAAACCTGCCCCGGCCCAAGAAAAGAAGCCCGCTCCAGCCCCGCAGCCGGCGCCGCAGCCGACCGCGCCCAACGCGCCCATGCCGGCTCCAACGCCGCCCGCTCCAGCCGCGCCAGCGCCGCAACCCGGCACAACGCCGGAGTCTCAGCCCAAGCCCGAACAGCCGGCGCCCCCGGCAGGCCAGGCGCGCATCCTCGTCAGCCCGACGAGCTTGCAGGTCGCGGCCGACGGAACCGCCGTGCTGAACATGGTGGTGGTGGGCGCCAAGGAGGCCAGAGGTCTCAGGATGGAGATTGATTATCCCACGGACGTTCTGACTTTCCAGGGCGCCGAAGAGGGAACCTTCTTCAAGATGGGCGGAGGCGCCAGCAGCTTCGAGGCGCACGAATCGAAGCCGGGCCTTTTAGTGATAGACGCGGAAAGGGCCGACAACGGCACGTCGTCCGGCTCCGGCCTCCTCATGAGACTTCGCTTTTCCGCGGCGAAGGCCGGCGTCGCGAGGGTCAACGCCGGGACGGGCGCCATCATAGACGGCACGGGCGCCTCGGCGGCGCTGCCGGTCGTCTCAAGCGTGATCACGGTTGGTGGAGGAGGCGGTGCGCCCTCATCAAAGCCGTGAATACGGTTTTACAATTTTCGAAGTCGGCCTGAGCGTTGCCATTCTGGCGCTGCTTGCGATGATCGCGATCCCCACGGCGCAGGTGATGAACCGGCGCGCCAAGGAGGTTGAATTGCTCCAGGATCTTCGCGTTATGAGGCGCGCCATTGACGAGTACCACCGCTACGCCATGCAGGGAATGATCCAGCAGACCGACGTTTCGCAGGACTTTTATCCTTCGGATTTGGAGATGCTGGTCGAGGGCACCGAAGTTGTCGGAGACCCGACCGGAAAGAAGCTTCGCTTTCTCAGGCGCATTCCAGTGGACCCGATGACCAAGAGCACCGAATGGGGCCTTCGCTCGACGAAAGACGACTTCGATTCGACGAGCTGGGGCGGTGAAAACGTGTACGACGTATATTCGACCAGCGAAGCTCTGGCCCTTGACGGCAAGACGCACTACAACGAATGGTAGGCATTATGGCGATGAAGAGGCGGGCGGACGGACTGCGGCCATCGCGCGGCGCGCGCGGATTCACGCTCATCGAATTGATGGTCGTCATCGCCATCATCGGCATTCTCGTCAGCATGGCCGCGCCGAGCTACCAGCACATCGTCGAGCGCGCGCGAGAGACCGTGCTTCGCCACAACCTGGCCGCGATAAGGGACGTCATTGACCAGTATTACGCCGACAAGGGCAAGTACCCGGAGTCTCTTGACGCTCTGGTCAGCGACGGCTATTTCAGGGGACACCTGCCCGTGGACCCAATCACCAATCAGACGAACTGGGTGGCCGTGCCCTTCAGCGGAAACGAAGAGGGCCAACTGGAGCCTACCGAGGGCGAGGAGGCGAGCGGCATTTGGGACGTTCATTCCGCTTCGGAGGATACTGCGATTGACGGCACCAAATACTCCACCTGGTGACATTTCGTCGGTCACGCGGTGCGCTCCGGCACTCCGCCGCGAAGGCAACGGCGCCGAAAAGGGCTTCACCTTCCTTGCCGTTCTCGTAATGCTCTTCGTCGTCGCGGTCCTTTTGCTTGAGGCCGCCGAGCCGGCGAGCGTGATAATGGAGCGCCAGCGGGAGGCGGAGCTCGTTTTCCGAGGCGAGGCCTACGTCGAGGCCATCCGCCTATATCAGGCGGAGCACGGAGGCACCTACCCGACCAAGCTCAAGCAGCTCGTCGAGCAGGGGCCGCAAAGACACCGGTACATCCGAAGGTTATACAGGAACCCTTTCGACCCCGAGGGCAAGTGGGGGCTCCTGGCGCCTGGCGTCACCATCCTCAAGCCTAAGGTCCCAAAGGGCCAGGGTGGTGGTGATGAAAACCCCTTCCCCGACAACTCCAGCAACTCCTCGGAGCAGCAGCCGCAACAGGGCCAGGCTTTTCCCGGCCAGCAGAACCCAGGCGGTGCGCAGATGCCCGGCCAGCCGGGTATGCCGCAAGTCGGACAGGTCCTGCCGTTCAAGCTCGACGGCCAGGAGGGCCAGCCGATCTTGGGCGTTTACGCCAAAGTGGACCAGGACGCCTTCGCGGAGTACCGCGGCAAGAAGAACATAAGCGAGTGGTTCTTCTCGCCCCTCGTCATTCCGCCGCCCCCGCCGCCGGCCCCGCCAGGCGTCATCCTCCGCCCACAGGGCGGCGTCCAGCCAAGCCAGCCCCCCAAGTAGGCGCGATCTCATAATCTGCCGTTGTCGTTATTATTCTTCAGCTCCTTTTTCGCCACGGCGGCAATCCCACAATCTGCCTCTCAACTCTCCACTTCTTTCATGGCCCTCACACCTTCTTCAGGGTGTGGCCAAGCTTCTGCTTCTTGGTCTTGAGGTAGCCGCGGTTGTTGTCGTTGGGGCAGATCTCAAGGGGAATCTGGTCAACGATCTCGATCTTGAAACCGGAGAGCGCCGCGAGCTTCTTGGGATTGTTGGTCAAAAGGCGGACCCTTACAACTCCAAGGTCGTGGAGGATCTGCGCGCCGATGCCGTAGTCCCTTTCGTCGGCGGCGAAGCCGAGCGCTTCGTTCGCTTCCACCGTGTCCATTCCCCGGTCCTGAAGCTCGTAGGCCTTGAGCTTGTTGAGCAGGCCTATGCCGCGCCCCTCCTGCCTGAGATAGACGAGGACGCCGCGCCCCTCTTTCGCGATCGCCTCCATCGCGGCGTGAAGCTGCGCACCGCAGTCGCAGCGAAGCGACAAGAGGGCGTCTCCGGTGAGGCACTCGGAGTGCATCCTGACGAGCACCTCGTCGTTCGGTTTCCACTCTCCTTTGACGAGCGCGACGTGTGTCTTCTCGGAAAGCATGCTCTCGTAGGCGATGATCTTGAACTCGCCGTACTTCGTCGGCAACTTGGGCTGAGCGACGCGCTTGACCAGAGACTCCTTGCCGAGCCTGTACTGGATGAGGTCCGCGATGGTGACGATGTTGATTCCGTGTTTTTCGGAGAAGCGCAGAAGGTCGGGCATTCGCGCCATCGTGCCATCGTCCTTCATCACCTCGCAGATGACTCCCGCCGGGTAGAGGCCGGCCATCCGGGAGAGGTCCACCGAGGCCTCAGTTTGGCCGGGACGGCGCAAAACCCCGCCATCCTTCGCGCGCAGCGGAAAGACGTGGCCTGGGCGAGCGAGGTCGCGGGGTTTCGTCTTCGGGTTGATCGTGGCGAGGATCGTTGCCGTCCTGTCGTGGGCCGAAATGCCGGTGGTCGTGCCGTGCTTGGCCTCGATTGAGACGCAGAAGGCGGTTTGGAAGTTGCTCGTGTTATCGTGGACCATCAAGGGAACGTCAAGCTCGTCGAGCCTTTCGCCCGTCATCGCCAAGCAGATGAGCCCCCTGCCGTGCGTGGCCATGAAGGTTATGGACGAGTGAGACGTCTTTTCGGCCGGAATGAAGAGGTCGCCCTCGTTCTCGCGATCCTCGTCATCGCAGATAATCAGCATCTTGCCTTTTTTTATCTCTTCGAGCGATTCTGGTATCGAAATCTTGGGCATTGTCGGCGCTCCTTTGCGCGGATTCGGCGACTGAATGCACGCCGGGGGATATCTTACGCTCTATGCCGCCTGCTATCAACCCGGCGAAGACCGGCGCGGGCGCCCGAGAGAGCCAGTCGCGCAGACGTTCCATCATCGCCCAGGTCGGGGCGGACGCGGCAACGGTCATGCGGCGGCGAGCCGGCCCGCGATCTCATGCACGACGGGCATCAGCTGCGAGACGTCCTCGATGACGAAGTCGGCGCCCGTGCCG
>JBBIMN010000237.1:0-3791 GCA_037444385.1 Acidobacteriota bacterium
GCTTCATATCGTAGCCGCCATATGCAGCTTAAGAGCAGCTTATGTTTTAGGATAAACACTTAGTCTTGGCCCTGGCATTTTCCACCTGTTCATTTGCCTCGGGCGGCCCCGCGCCCGACATCGTGCCCAACTGCACGAGCCCGCAACCGCTGGGTGCCATGGTCGGACTGGGCGGGAGTTACGCTGCGGCGCGCGAGGGAATCGCATGGAACGGGCGGGAGTTCGCCGTTGCCTACGCCGGCGGGAATTACGCCGGGAATCTGAAGTTCCGAAAAGTTTTCGCCGACGGGACGCCCGACGGCGCCGCCGGCACGGGCGGCTTCGTCGTAGCGTGGATGGACTACCACAGCGGCACCCATTACGACATCTGGACGGCGCTGGTGTACGGGACCGAGATCGTGAATTACGTCAACGATGCCGTAGCCGAATCAAGTTCCAGCTACCATGCGTATTATCCGCACCTCGCGACCGCGCCCGGCTTTCTCGGGCTGGCCTGGGACGATAACCGGAGCGGCAATTATGACATCTATTTCGACGTGCTCAACTTTCAAGGCTGCCCGCAAGGCTCCCCCCTCCAGTTGACCACGAACACGGCAGACCAATACCTCCCTTACGTCTGCTGGACCGGTTCGGAGTTCGGCGTCTTCTGGGCGGACTATCGCGCCAATGGCAACCTCCCCCAGGTCTGGTTCCAGCGGGTGAGCGCTGGCGGAGCGCTTCAAGGCTCGAACGTCCAGGCCACCAACGGCATGGACGCGCTCTATCCGGCGGCAGCCTTCGCCAAGCTCGGCTACCTCGTCGTCGGCGACGCTAACCAAAGCCAGAGCTACGCCGAGGCTTTCGGCTGCAACTATCCCTACCCGCCGCCGTGCCCCTCCAACGTCGTCGCCTACGGCGTCACGGGGACGAGCGCGACGATCTCGTGGCTGCCCTCCTCGGACCCATACACCGACATCGCCTACTACCAGCTTTACCGCAACAGCCAGCCCCTCGTGCAGACGGCAAGTACCTACTACACCGACGGCACGCTGACGGCGGGAACGACTTACCAATACGCGGTTGAAGCGGTGAACGCGGCCGACCTGGTGAGCAGCGCCTGCGGCTCAACCAACAGCATCTACGTGAAGACAAATGCTTCATTGACGCTGATGGTGAACAAGCAGGCGCCGGATGCGATCCTGAGCTGGACCGACTCGCAGCCGCTGAACAGCTGCAACGTTTTTCGGGGGACGAGGCCGCAGGTGATGCAGCAGATTGGAACCGCGAGCGGCAGCAACTACAGCGACCCGGGCGTGATGAACGACAGCGTGCTCTACTTCTACACCGTTGATGACCCGGGACAGTGAGGCGAAGCGGGCGGGCTGTGCGCCAACGCAACATGGACGGCCTTCGCCGCGGCAGCGGCGAAGGCCTTTGGTCGGGCAAAGGCCCTGGAGAAGAGCCTTCTCCGGGGGGGAAAGAGGGATGATGACAAGCCAAGGACACTCCCCTTCCCAGGCTCGTTCAAGGAGCTGAGTAGCCCTTC
Source organism: Acidobacteriota bacterium (assembly GCA_037444385.1). GTDB lineage: Bacteria > Acidobacteriota > UBA4820 > UBA4820 > DSQY01 > JAEMPZ01. The sequence continues at coordinate 1,526 of JBBIMN010000237.1, forward strand.
CCCGCCGTTGGGACGGCGAGGCTATGCCGTTCGATTGAAGTATTCCCCGGTTTTCGCGTGACACCGGCCTCGCACGTTGCGCTTGGGCGGCATCGGCGGTTATAGTTAATCGGGGGCGTGGTAGCCCGCTGGAGGAGATGAATGGCCAAGATCGTGGAATGCGTTCCCAACTTTTCTGAAGGACGCGACGCCAACGTGATAAGGCAAATAACAGACGCGATAGCGTCCGTGAAAGGCGTTGAACTCAAGGACGTAGATCCGGGCGCCGACATGAACCGGGTGGTGGTGACCTTCTTCGGCTCGCCCGAAGCGGTTGCCGAAGCCGCCTTTCGGGGGATGGCCAAGGCGGCACAGGTCATTGACATGAGCCGCCAGCACGGCTCTCACCCGCGCATGGGCGCCACCGACGTATGCCCTTTCGTTTCCGTCAATGACGTTACGGTCGAAGAGTGCGTGCGGCTGGCGGAGGAGGTGGCGGAGCGCGTGGGGCGCGAGCTCGAGATCCCTGTCTACCTTTACGAGTTCGCCGCCCGCAGCCCCGAACGGAGAAACCTCGCGAACATCAGGCGCGGAGAATATGAAGGCCTGGCGCAAAAGTTGAAGGACCCGAAATGGGCGCCCGACTTCGGCCCGGCCAAGTTCAACCCCCGCGCCGGCGCCACCGTAATCGGCGCGCGGGAGTTTCTCATCGCCTACAACATCAATCTGAACAGCCGCCAAAAGGACCACGCGACTGATATCGCCTTTGAACTGAGGGAAAAGGGGAGGACCGCCAGGCGCGGCAACATAACCCCCTTCTACTACATGGGCCAGATCGTAAAGCACCAGAAAGGAAATTACCCTTGCGGCTCTTGCGACTTTGACGCGCCGGACATTGCCGCCCTCTTTGCCCATACAGAGGAGGTCCACGGCTACGATGGCCGTCGGCTCTATGAAGCCAACGACATCTCGCCGGACGCCCTTGAAGGCCATGCCGCAAAAAAACCAGGCGCCTTCAGCCACTGCAAGGCGATAGGCTGGGAGGTGCCCAAGTTCCAGAGGACGCAGATTTCGATAAACCTGACCAACTACAAGGCCACTCCATGCCACGCCGTTCTGGAAAAGGCGAGGAAGCTGGCTGCGGAACGCGGCCTTGTCGTGACCGGCAGCGAGGTCGTAGGCCTCGTTCCCTTCAGGGCGCTCTACGAGTCGGGCCTTTTTTATTTGAAGCGCCAGGGACGCTCCGCCGGCATTCCCGTTGACGACGTCCTTGAAACGGCTGTCCAATCAATGGGCCTTCGTGACGTGGCCGCGTTCGGCATTAAAGAAAAGGTGATCGGCTATCCTGAACCCGGCACCGATGATCTGATAGCCAAGCGCACGGACGCTTTTGTGCACGAGGTTTCCCGCGAATCCCCGGCGCCCGGCGGCGGCTCAGTTTCAGCGCTCGCTGGTTCATTGGGCGCCGCGCTCGCCTCGATGGTCGCGAACCTCACCTCTGGAAAAGCCGGGTACGAGGCCACCTGGACAAAGATGGCGGAAACGGCCGAGAAGGCGCAGGCTGTCAAAGATGCGCTTCTTCTGGCGGTTGACGAGGACACTCGCGCTTTCAACGGCTACATGGAGGCGCTGCGCCTGCCCAAGGGGACGCCGGAGGAGAAAACCGCGCGGAACGAGGCGATGCAGGCTGGGCTCAAACGGGCGGCCACCGTGCCACTGAAGACGGCGGAGCTTGCGCTCGCCGCGCTTGCGCTTTGCAAGACGACGGCCGAGGCCGGAAACAAAAACTCCGCCAGCGACGCGGGGGTCGGCGCCCAAATGGCGAGGGCCGCCGTCATGGGAGCCTGCCTGAACGTCCGCGTAAACCTACCGGGCATCAAGGATTCCGCGTTTGTCGAAGAGATGATGTCCCGCTGCATTGGCTTTGAACAGAAGGCCGAAACGACGCTGTTGGAAGCTCACGCCGTAGTTCTTTCGCGGATCGGCGCGAAGTAAGGGGGCAAGAAAAAAAACGGGGCCGAGCGATGAGTGCGTTGCGCTTGCTGCAACTCATCCATCATCTCCCACCCTTGCTTTGCTATAATAATGGCGGAGGAGCCACAGATGTCCGACCACATGAAGGGCCTCGACAACACGCGAAAGGCGTTGGAGGAGGAGCGGAAGAAGCTCGACCATGAGTTTCGCGTCGAACTTCCGCGGGAGATTGACCGCGCGCGCCAGCTCGGCGACCTTTCGGAGAACGCTGAATACCACATGGCGCTGCAGCGCCACCAGTACGTCAAGGCTC
>JBBIMN010000238.1:0-3770 GCA_037444385.1 Acidobacteriota bacterium
GCCTCCCAATCGGGCAGATTCGGCGCGCCGCGCTTCTTCTGAGTCCCGTCTCCGTCAATGGCGTTGCTCCGAACGCTGTGTTCCTTCTTCCCAAAGGCGGGCGCCGGCCGCACCCCCGGCGCCCGCCGCTCCATCTTAGAACGATATACGGAACCGCGCGAATAAGTCCCGCGCCATCCTTCGGCCGCATTCGCTGAAGGCCGTTTTCGGCTCGCTGCCTTGGATGGCAAGCCGGTTTCAGACAACGGGCGCCTGTCTGCCGGCAAGCAGGCGGCTCGCCCCGGCGCGTTCAACATGAAGGCCGCGTCCAATCCACCGTCTTTCCATTGGCCAAGATGGGCCGCTTATGTTAAACTGCGTGATAGGGAGGGGGCATGGAACCTGTAGAATACGGGATCATAGGCGGGTCCGGCTTCTACGAAATGGCTGGGTTCGAGGAGGCGGAACGCCTTGCCATAACCACCCCCTTTGGAGAGCCATCGGCCCCTTATGTCATCGGCAGGCTGGCTACCCGCCGCGTGGCTTTTCTGGCCCGGCACGGCGAGGGCCATAAGCACCTTCCGTCCGAGGTCAATGTGCGCGCCAATATTTACGGCTTCAAGCTCCTGGGAGCCAGGGCGGTTCTTTCGGCCTCGGCGGTCGGAAGCCTCAAGGCGAAGCTCAAACCGGCGGATATGGTCGTGCCGGACCAATTGGTGGACAGGACGCGCCACAGGCCCGACACATTCTTTGGCGAAGGGATCGTGGCCCACGTCTCGATGGCCTTCCCGTTCTGTCCCAGACTTCGCGAGCAGCTTGTCGCCGCCTGTCGCGCCGCCAGCGTTTCGGTGCATGACGGCGGAACGTATCTCTGCATGGAGGGGCCGCAGTTCTCCACGCGCGCGGAGAGCTTGCTCTATCAGTCATGGGGCATGGACGTCATCGGGATGACCAACGCGCAGGAGGCCCGCCTGGCGAGAGAGGCCGAGATTTGTTACGCCACCCTCGCGCTCGTGACCGACTACGACTGCTGGCACCCCGATTTCGAAAGCGTCTCTATCGGGGAGGTGCTGAGGATCCTCGCCGAGAACACGCGGAACGCCCAAAACATCTTGGCCCGCGCGGTCAAGGAGCCCGCCACCGGCAATTGCGGCTGCGGCAGGGCGCTGGCCCACGCGGTCATAACTCGCCGGGATTTGTGGCCGGAAACGGCGTTCCGCCGTCTCATGCCCATTCTGGAGCGGGCCGAATCGGAGAGGGGGGAATCATGAAACTTCTGTGCGTCGGCTCGGTCGCCTATGACACGGTCGCGACCCCGTTCGGACGCCGCGAGAGAACCCTGGGCGGCTCCGCCACCTATTTTTCCGTCGCGGCCTCATACTTCACTTCCGTGGGCATCCTTGCCGTCGTGGGCGAGGATTTTCAGCCGCAGGACCGGCGCCTGCTGGAGAAGCACCACGTTGACCTTCAGGGGCTGGCCACGGTGCCAGGCGGGCTCACGTTTCACTGGCAGGGAGAGTACGGTTACGACCTGAACGACGCGCAGACCCTCAAAACCGAATTGAACCTGCTGAAGGGCTTCGAGCCCGAGGTGCCGCAAGCTTACCGCGACGCTCCCTTCGTCTGCTTGGCGAACATAGATCCGGTGGTCCAGCTTAAGGTCTTGGACCAGGTCCACAAGCCAAAGATGGTAGCCGCCGACACGATGAACTTCTGGATAGACAACCGCAGAAAAGAGCTCCTGGAGGTCCTGAAGCGGGTGGACATGCTGATAATCAACGAAGCCGAGGTGCGCCAGCTTGCCCAGGAGTACAATCTCGTCAAGGCCGCGCAGAGGATTATCGCCTGGGGCCCTCGCGTGGTCATCATCAAAAGAGGGGAGTACGGCGTTCTCAAGGTGACGCTGCAGTCGGTGTTCGCCGCGCCGGCCTATCCGCTCGAGAACGTTTTCGACCCGACTGGCGCCGGGGACACCTTCGCCGGCGGGATGATGGGGTTTCTTTCGGCTTGCGGGGAATTGGATTCGATGGCTCTGCGGCAGGCGATAATAATGGGGAGCGTGATGGCCTCGTTCAACGTGGAGGACTTTTCCCTGGGACGCTTGATCGCGCTGGGCCGCCCGGAGATTGAAGACCGCTTCGCCGCGTTCAAGAAGTTGACCGATTTTTCGGCTTTGGAATAGATTCTCGCTTTAGGAGGTGTCGCGATGAAAGTCCTTGAAGGAGCGCTGTCTGGCAAAGGCCTTAGTTTCGGAATAGTCGTAAGCAGGTTCAATGATTTCTTCGCCTCGCACCTCCTGGAGGGAGCGCTGGATTGCTTGAACCGCCACGGGGTCCTGGAGAAGGACATAGTGGTGGCCCGCGTGCCTGGTGCTTTCGAGCTCCCGATGGTCGCGCGCAAGATGGCCAAGAGCAGCTCTTACGACGCGGTCATAGCCCTTGGCGCGGTCATACGCGGAAACACGCCGCATTTCGATTACATCGCCGCGGAGGTGGCCAAAGGGCTCGCGGTTACCGGCCTTGATACCGGGCGCCCGGTGATTTTTGGCGTGATAACCTGCGACACGCTCGATCAGGCGATCGAGCGCTCCGGCACGAAGGCGGGGAACAAGGGCTTCGACGCCGCCCTTTCGGCGATCGAAATGGCCAACCTGTATAAAACGATATAATGGGTATCAGGCGCGAGGGCAGGGAACTGGCCCTTACATACCTCTACCAGATTGACCTTCAAGTCGAGCGCCCCGAGGAGATCGAGGCGGTCATTGACAAGGACCGCGCCGGTTCAGAGCGGGTCCGGCGTTTCGCGAAGGAGCGCGTGCTGGGGGTATGGCAAAACCTGAAGGAAATTGACGAGGTCATCGCAAGGCACCTTCACCATTGGAAACTCGAGCGCCTGGCGCGCACCGACCGGGGCCTTTTAAGGCTTGCCGTCTACGAAATGCGCTTCGACCCGGAGGTGCCCTCGAAGGTGGCGCTCAACGAGGCCCTGGAGATAGGCAGAAAATTCGGTGGCGAGGAGTCAAGCCGTTTTCTCAACGGCGTCCTTGATGCGATTCTTCACGAAGCTTAGCGCCACTATGCTGGTGGTGTCCTGCGCGCTCGCCGCGACCGGCCAGGAGGTGGCGTCCGGCGCCGTTTGGGGGCGGGCCGACGCAATCTACAGGCTGGAGGCGGCTGCTGGAGCGCCAGCGCCTCCCTCGTACGCGAACCGCACGTTCACTCAATCGGTGAAGGCCGGCGATGGCGGCTGGGAGATCACCGTGGCTTCGCATCCTTCGCCGGTGACCTCCGAATTGCCTCTTCGCCAGGATTGGACGGCGCCCGCTCTAGCGGCGCTTGATCCCGCTTTTGTCGCGCGGGTCCGCTCGGCCATTGAACCATCCAAGACCAGGGAGGACGCGGTTCTTCGCCTGGGCCTTTCGCTCAGAACGATTACGGCTTACGCGGCGCAGCCTGATTTCGAGGAATCTCCCGAGGAGGTCTCCCGCCGAAGGGTCGCCTCGTGCGTTGGGCTTGTAAGAGTGGCCGCGCTTCTGTTGAACGGGGCGCTCAGCATCCATTCCAGGACCGTAGTCGGCCTCAGAGCGCCCTCGGATGGTTCTCCCGCTGCGCTCTCCGGCGGGGCGCTTCATGCGTGGCTTGAAGTGGACCTGGAGTCAAAGGGGCGCGTTTTTTTTGATCCGTGGTTTTCCTACGGATGGATTCCGGAAAGCTATATCATTCTAAGAATCGGCGGGAGCCTCCGGCCTGAAGAGCTCTCCCGCCTGGCGGGCGGCGGCCTGCGGACCATCT
>JBBIMN010000239.1:0-704 GCA_037444385.1 Acidobacteriota bacterium
GTGGTCCTTGGCGTAGTCGCTAAGTTCGACGCTGTTCCATCCGTCCTTGTTGGAGTTGGCCTTCTCCATCGCCGATTCTAGCTGGTCTCTATACCAGAGGTCTTCCACCAGGCCGCGCGAGCGGATCTCCGGGCCGAAGAGCATCCCCGTGTCAATGTCGGCCTTCACCTGTTCCTCGGTAAGGTGGCGGCCCGATGCTATGCCGCGAACAAGCTGGCCGTAAAGGCTGTCAAGGATCGAGTCCATCGCGGCCCTCTGCGCCTCGGACATGTCCTTGCGCATGAAGGTGTCGGAGTAGGACTTGTAATCGCCGATGTGGTAGAACTGCGGCTCAACCATGATCTTGTCCAGGCCGCCGCGGTAGAACGGCACCTCCGCGTAGAGGCCGGTGATGAGAAGATCGGCCGTGGGCGGAGCGTAAATCTTGTCCGCGGCGCTGGCCAGGTAGTAACCACCATTGCCGGCGAATTCGAAATAGGCGTAGACCGGCTTGCCGCTGTGCTTGAAAGCCTCCACGTCCGATCTTATCTGCTGAAGCTTGGCGAAGCCGGCCGTAAAATCTCCGACATCAAGGAGCAGGCTCTTGATCCGGTCATCTTTAGCCGCCCGCTCAAGAGAGGCGTGGATATCCAGAAGCTGGTAGACCTTCGCGCCAAAGAGCTGAGTTGCGATGGGGTTTGGCGGCCCCTCCTGAATCTCCCTGT
>JBBIMN010000239.1:714-3769 GCA_037444385.1 Acidobacteriota bacterium
CCGCCATGAACCATAGACGCCAAGCCGGCCATCACAAGGACGCCTCCAGCCAGCAGGACGCATATCAATATGAGGAATATGATCACTCCCCATCTTCTGCGCTTTGGTGATGCGGCCTCTGAAGTTTCGGTTGGATTTGTCATCGTTATCTCCTTAACAAAGCTCTGGCCCGGGCAAATCACTGAAGATACCGGCAAAAGCGGTTGTACGTTTGTATCGAGCCTAAAGTTTACTCCTCGTTCCCGCTCAGCCCTTCAAGGGCCTTCAAGGCGAGTAGCGGCACCCCCAGCAAGCGCGCGGCCCTCTTGAGGTCGCCTCCGCAAAGCCTGGCAACTTGGCGGACGCGCCACGCTTTTTCAGCTTCCAAAAAGGCCTCCGGGTCTCCATGCGGGAGTGGAGGCCCGTCTCCTCCGGAAGGACCCGTGCCGAAAACTGGCCTCTCGAAAGCTTCGGGGCCTATTTTGCCATCATGGCCGCACAAGATAGCCGCTCGCTCTATGCGGTTCATCAGCTCTCTCACGTTGCCCGGCCATGGTTGGCTGGCCATTACGCGAAGCGCTTCGGGAGAAAGGGCTAACGATCGGCGTCCCAGCTCTCTTTTGAGCCTCTCAAGAGCCGCCTCGGCCAAGAGCGGAATGTCCTCGCGCCGCTCGCGAAGAGGAGGAATCAGGACGGGAAACGCGTTAAGCCTGTAAAAGAGGTCGCGCCGAAACGCGTTGCTCGCGACCAGGGCCTGCAAATCCCGGTTGGTAGCGCAGATCAGGCGAACGTCAACCGTCACCGGCCTTAGCCCCCCTATTCTCAGAAAGGAGCGCTCTTCGATTACGCGCAGGAGTTTCGCTTGAAGATCCTGGTGCATCTCGCCGATCTCGTCCAGAAAAAGGGTCCCCCGGTGGGCAAGCTCGAACTTCCCCATTCGCGACTCGTGGGCACCAGTGTACGAACCCTTTTCGTGGCCGAACAGTTCGTTTTCAAGAAGGCCCTGAGGAAGCGCCGCACAGTTCACGGCAACGAAGGGCTGGCGGGCGCGAGGGCTGGAAGCGTGGATCGCGCGGGCGAACAGCTCCTTCCCGACGCCCGTTTCGCCAAGCAAAAGGACGGTCACGCCCGTTTGGGCGACGCGCATGGCCTCTTCCTGGGCGCGATTCAGAGCCGCGCTCTTTCCGACGATGCTCATAAAAGCGGGATGGCGGGCCAAATCGTCGCTGATCGCCTGATAGACGCGGCCAGCCCTGTCGGCTTCCAGCGCGCGTTTTACAACCAGCAGCAGATGGTCCGGATCCACCGGCTTTGACAAGAAATCATCGGCGCCGGCTTTCATCGCCTGGACGGCGGTTTCAACCGAACCGTAAGCCGTCAAGAGGAGCACCGGCCTTGATGGCCAACGCGTCTTCGAAGCCTGGAGCAGTTCCAGGCCAGAGTGGGCGGGCATCTTCAGATCGAAGATGGCCAAGTCGTAGCTGCCCTCCTCGACGAGAGCCATGGCTTCATTGCCTTCACGCGCCCCGGCGACCTCGAAACCGGCGCGCTGGAGGTTCTCCGCCAGGGCCGCGCGCAAGCTGCTACGGTCCTCCGCAAGAAGAATCCTCATCTGTTTAGCCGCTCCCGCTGTTCTTTGATCTGGCCGTCCAACTTGGCAAGCAGTTTCTGGGCATCCGTGATCTGCTGGCGGAGATTGTCCCTGCCGATCCTTTCGTCGCTCACCCCCTGCCGGCCAAGCTCCTGTGCAAGAGCGGCCAGGGTAAAATTGCCACTGATATCCTGTAGCCGCTTGCGCAGGTCAGCCATGTGGCGAACCGTCATTTCCCGCTCATGCTCCAGAGCGGCGATTTGTTTCTCAATGGCCTCCTGTCCCCTGGTTGGGACATTGGCCTCCTCAAGGAGAAGGTCGAAATCTTTGTCCCAGGCAAGCGCCTGGGGTGAAGGCTGATTTTGGGCGGGCGGCTCCGGCGCGGTTTGGCAGGGTGCCGCAACCGCAAGCGCCGCGAGTAGCAGGCCGCTTAAGGCTAAAATCGTACAACGGAAAGTTGAAAGGCCGCCTGACGGAAACGAACCTTCTATCAGCATCTGCAGGCCCTTTCCGGTTCCCACAGAGGGATGCGGGGCTTCAATCCCTCTTCCAGAACTGCCACCAGTGCTTGTGTTTTGCCTTCGGCTGCACCAGCGGGCCACCGGGCAATTTGTCTGGATTTTCAGCCGCGGACAAATGTTTCTCGTCGTGGTTCTCGATCTGCGAAAGCCTCTTGGACGCCTCCTTGGCCAGCTTGGTCGAGCCCTGCTCTTCCGCTATTTGCCTGAAATAGAGCGCGGCCTCCTCGCGCTGGTTGCCTCTGAAGAGCGCCTCTCCAAGGCGGAACTTGACAAGGGGCAGGTTCCAGTAGGTTGGGTATTTGTCAAGCACCGTGCGGTAGCGCGCCGTGGCGCCTACGTAATCTTTGTCCTTGAGGTAGAAGTCGCCAACCTTAATCTCATGCGCCGCCAGAACGTCGTTCACTCGCTGAAGTTTCTTCTTGGCCTCGGCAACGTATGGAGAATTGGGGTAGTTTTCAACGACGTTCCGGTAGGCCTCCAGCGCTCGCGCCGCTGGCGTTGTATCCCTGTCCGAAGTCTGGACCTCATCCAGGTAGCATTCCGCGATTTCATATTGGCAATAAGCCGCCTCGGGCCGGGTTGGATGAAAAGCGAGAAAGGTCTGGTAACGGCTGATCGCCTCGGCGTATGAATCCACGGAACGGGCCAGGCGGTAACTGTCCGCCGTGGCTATAGCCGCCTTGTCCTTGTACTCACCAGCGTCTTCACGCAAGGAGATCTGGTCGAAGTACCTCCTCGCCGTCGTTTGGCGGTGCTTCTTCATCGCCGCCTGGCCCTTTGCCCAAAGCTGGTCCACCGGCAGAACCTCCGAGGGTGCCTTAGCCGCGTTTCTCTTGTGGTGACAGGCAACCGCTGGCGACAAAAGCAGGAGCGCCAGCGCCATAGCGTATTTAACCTTTCGCAAGATCGCCTCCTAAAATGCGCATGATTTCCGAAGGAACGCGTCTGGGGCGCCCGTCGCGCC
>JBBIMN010000240.1:0-3762 GCA_037444385.1 Acidobacteriota bacterium
CGGGCCTGGAAGCGCATGTGAACGGCGGAAGGTGGCTCAGGACGAAGGCCTGAAGCGGCTTCTGAAGATGGGCCGCACGCCTTCTCCGGGCGCGGCGGGACGAGCGAAGGAAAGCAACATCGTCTCGATGAAGCCGGCCAAACCTGGCGGGTGTCTGGTCCTGCCACTGTGTTACATGATGAGGGTATCCAAAGGCAAACACCATCCAAACTCTCCACTACATGATCCTATCCACACCGCATCTGCATTGTTAAGCATTCAGTATTGTGTTTGAATGCATAAGTGATGGAAAGGGGACGGAGGAGCCTCCCCGCGGTTAGAATGTTGTGACGGGCTTTGTGGCCCGCACAAAGACCGAATCAAGGAGGCTCCAGATGGAAAGATACCATTATGTTGGGTTGGACGTCCACAAGAAGATGATTTCTTTTTGCGTGAAGAAGGTGGATGGGACGTTGGTGGATGAGGGCGTGGTAAGAGCGACGCGGAAGGAGTTGGCCAAGTGGGTTGCAACGGTGCCCGCACCTTGGATAGGAGGAATGGAGGCGACGCTGTTCACGGGCTGGGTCTACGACTTTCTCCTGCCGCATGCCCGCGAGCTGAAGGTGGGACATTCCTACATGCTTCGGGCCATCTGTGCATCCAAGAAGAAGAATGACAAGCTGGATGCCCGAAAGATAACGGACGCGCTGCGCTGTGATTGGTTCCCGGCGTGCCATATGGCTCCGGCCAGAGTCCCCGGAATTAGGAATTGATTACTTCGGCAGCGAGGCCTCCTTTACGGAAGCGAAGGAGTACCCTTCGCCGGCCAGTTGGGTTATCAATCCCTCCAGCATCGTGTCGGCGCGGTTCTCCCCCTCCCGCTCCGTTCCCAGGTGCATGAGAATGATCCCGCCGTTGAGGCCCTCCGGCGAGCCTTGAGCCTGCTTCAAGAGCTTGGCCAACATCTGGTCGGGGCTTCTGAAGAGCGGATTGCTGGCGTCGCTTACCCAATCCAGCGTGTCCATGCGAGGGGACCAGTAGACGTGGCGGTAGCCAGCATCCGCCGCCCACTTCAGTATCTGGCCGTTGTATTCGCCGAACGGGGCGCGCCAGAACGGGTCCATTGGACGTCCCGCAACCGCCGAAAAGAGCGCGGCGGCCCGCCCGAGCTGCGCTGACAGAAATTCCTTCGTAACGCCCGGGAGCGTGGCCTGGCGGCCATCAAAAGAAAATGAGGTCAGGTGTGGATGGGTGGCGGTATGGTTCCCCACCGCGTGGCCCTCCGCCGCGATTCGCCTGACCATCTCGGGGTAGCGCTGAATGTACTCGCCGGTCAAGAATACGGTGGCGTGTATGTTGTGTTCCTTGAGCGTGTCCAGGATTGACGCCGTGGCGTTATCGTCGGAACCGCCGTCGAAGGTCAGCAGGACCTCTCTTCTGGAAGTATCGGCCCTCACGATGTTCAGCGCCGGCGCGGGCGGAAGCGGTTCGGCCTCCGGCAGGCTTGCGGCCGGAGGCGCGGCGGCCGGGCCTTTGAGAGAGACGGCCACGGCCTTTGAAAACGAGCTGTTGCCGCGGTTATCGAAAAATCTGGCCTGGAGGATATTCTGGCGTTCGCCAAGCGCAACCCCCTCGAAACGAAATCTGCCCTCCGGAACAAGCTCCACGGCTTTCGGGCGGCCGTTCAAGTACAAGCCAACCATCGCCTCGCGCGGCGCCGTGCCCTCCACCACGATTGTCCCTCCGGCCAACACGGCCCCGCTGGCCGGGGAGGTGATGGCCACGGGCCCCTCCGATTCCCAGTTCATCTTCTCCCGGTCCAGTCCGGTGTCCCTCTTCTTTGGGGGAGAGATGCCCGTCTCGTAAGAGGAGGGGGCGAAGAGAAAACGGTCAAAATTGGCCGAAAGCCAGATTGCCAGCCCCCCAGCGGCCAAAAGGCCAAGCAGCGTCGCGCCTTTCACCCACCAGCCTTGAAGCGCCGTCTTGTTGAGGCGCGCCCAGTTTCCCCGCCACCGCAGGCGCGCGTGGCGTTTGGCGCAATGCTGGGAACAGAAGATGTGCCCTTCCGTCTTGACCTGGCAGCGTGGACAGACCGGCCTCTTACAGTGGTAGCAGCGCCGCTTGGCGGCTCGCGTGGGGTGCCGGAAACAGAACTGCCGCGAGGCAGGATGGGCCTCCGCCATGGCTAAGAGTCTATCCTAAAATTGGGCGCGGAACGAATGGAAGGCTTGGGAAGCGTGCTCCCCAGGGCGCCGCCTCGCGGCGAGCAGGCTACCTTCCCTCGCGTAAATTAGGTATACTGCAGGTGGAGCGTGGTGCGATGGAAGTCGCAGGAATCCAGGGCAACCTCGAAACGATGCCTCTCTCCGACGTCCTTCAATGGCTCGCCCAGGGCAACAAGACCGGCATCCTTCAGATTCGCGCGGGGCGCGGAATCACCAAGAAAGTCTACTTCTCGCGCGGAAGAGTCCTCTCCACGGCATCTTCGGACTCGCGCGAATACCTCGGCCAGTTTCTGATCAGCCGCGGCCTGTTGACAGAGGAACAGTTGAACATGGCAATGGAAACCCAGCTCCAGACGGGGATCAAGCTGGGGAAGATTATCGTCACGGTCGGGATAATGGACGAGGAGGATCTTAAGGCGATGTTGCGCTTGAAGGCCGAGGAGAGCCTCTATGACCTTTTCCTCTGGGACGAGGGGCAGTTCAAGTTCGCGGAGATGCCTTCCATCGGCGAGGATCTAATCCCCATCGAGCTTGATGTCACGTCGCTGGTCATGGAGGGCATTCGGCGGAAAGACGAGTGGGGGCGAATCCGCAAAGTCATCTCCAACGACAGAGTGATTCTTGGCCGCACAGGCAAGCGCCTTCGAGACTCGGCCATAGATCCCGATTCAGCGCTTCTGCGCGTCTACGAGACGCTGGACGGCGAGCGGACGATCGAGGAGGCCGCGCTGGAGCTTCACGCCACCGAGTTTCACGTGGCATCAACCGCTTTCAAGCTTGCCGAGGCCGGGCTTCTGGAAACGCGCGGAGAAAAGCCGAGGCGCGAAGAGGTGATTTACGGTGCGGTTCAGGAACGGCTCGTCCAGGAATCAGAGAAGTTTCTTGAATCGGGCCACGACGCCGAAGCGATGAACCTGCTGGAATACGCCGTCCGCAAAGAGCCTAAGAACGCTCGCGCCCGGGAGCTTCTGGAGCGCGCCGAGGCGAGCTACAGCGAACGGTTTATCTCAGAAACATTGCCTTTGGAATCGGTTCTTGAACTTCAAGCGCCGCTGGACAAGCTGGCCTCCTTCAACTTGACGCCGCAGGAGGGCTTTATCGCGACGCGCGTCAACGGAATGTGGGACCTTGGCTCCATACTCAAGGTCTGCCCGCTGCCTAGAACGGAGGCCTTGAAGGCCGTAAAGAAGCTTTTGGACCTCAACGTGCTTCGCGTGCGCAGCCGATGATTCGAAAGCAGCGGAAAGTGGAGGGTGGAGAGTATACCTACCGGGGTCCGCCGCGCGTTTGGCCCCCCTACACCCCCACCCGCATCCAGCGCGCGTGTCGCTTTGCCCCCCTCTTGACAAGCTGTTTTCCGGGGCATAGACTCCGGCCATTGCGAGAGGAGGGCTAGGGATGAGCAAGGTCCCGAAAGCTGTTTTTCGGACGCTCTGTTTCCTGTTCATTTCCCTGCAATTTGCTGTTCTTGGGCAGGCGGCCGGGGTGGCGCAGGCCGCGCCACGGCGTTTGCCGCCGGCTACTCCCCGGCGCATTGGTCCGGCCTTGAGCGGCTTTG
>JBBIMN010000241.1:0-3751 GCA_037444385.1 Acidobacteriota bacterium
GGAGAGCAGCGAGGCCGAAGCCTTAGTGCTCCGTTCCGGAAATACGCTGGCATTCGGCCGCCGCGTGGCAACACGGCGCAGGCAGGAGCGCCGAAGGCCCCCAATCCCTTGCCAGGTGACGGGCCATTTTGCTTGAACGCTTCATTCACCAACATTCCCCGGCCATTCCTAATATCCATCGCGGGATTGGGGTGTTCTTCTATACGCCGCGCGTTGGCATTATACTAACGGCGGGAGGGAAGATGGACTACTTCGTCATCGAAGGCGGGGCGAGACTTAAGGGGCGCGTAAAGGTACGGACGGCGAAAAACGCGCTGCTTCCTTGCATGGCCGCCGCGCTTTTGACGCCGGAGTCCGTCGTGTTCGAGAGCCACGCGCAACTTCAGGACATCGCTTCGATGGCCGGGCTGCTCCGCCACCTCGGGGCCAAGGTGGAGAATTCCCCCGGCCTGCCCATGGTCATCACGGCGGATGAGATACCATCACCCGAATGTCCGTACGATTTAGTGCGCAAGATGCGGGCCAGCGCCGTCACGCTGGGCCCGCTGCTGGCGCGTTTCGGCCGGGCGCGCGTCGCGCTGCCTGGAGGCTGCGCGATAGGCACGAGGCCGGTTGACCAGCACCTGAAAGGAATGGCGGCCCTTGGCGCCGATATCCGCATTGAGCACGGTTACATCAATGCGCGAGCATCACGACTCAAAGGCGCCGAGGTCGTCTTTGACATGCCCACCGTTGGCGGGACGGAAAACGTCCTGATGGCCGCGGTTTTGGCCGAAGGGAGAACGGTGATCCGAAACGCCGCCCGCGAGCCGGAGATCGCCGACCTGGCGCGGCTTCTTATTGAGATGGGCGCCGTGATCGAGGGCCTTGATACGGGAACGCTCGCCGTTGAAGGGGCGCGCGAATTGCACGGTGCCAGCCACGCCTGCATTCCCGACCGCGTCGAGGCGGGGACGTTCTTGATAGCCGCCGCCATAACCAAGGGAGATGTCACGGTGGAATCGGCGATATCGGGCCATCTGGACGCGCTGCTTGTAAAGCTGAAAGCGATGGGCGCCAACGTCGAGATCCTTCCCGGTTCCGTCAGGATTGTGGGCGCGGATGAGCTTTGCGCCGCGGACATCACCACCGCGCCCCACCCGGGTTTTCCGACGGACTTGCAGGCGCAGTTCATGGCGCTTCTGACGCAGGCTCGCGGCGCCGGCGTCGTCAAAGAGACGGTCTTCGAGAACAGATTCATGCACGTTCCGGAGCTGACGCGCATGGGGGCCGATATCAAGACCGACGGAAACGTCGCGGTTGTCAACGGGCCGATGCCACTCTGCGGGGCGGAGACGATGGCAAGCGACCTTCGCGCCTCCGCCTGTCTCGTGCTCGCGGCGCTTTGCGCCAGCGGCCAGAGCGAGGTTCGGCGCATTTACCATCTGGACCGCGGCTACGAAAGGTTTGAAGAAAGACTGAGCACGCTAGGGGCGCGCATCAGGCGGCTGCAATCGTGAGAGGGGGCGAATGAAGCCCGAAGTGAAGCGCGAGGTCTACCGCAAGCTTCTCCACATGAGCATGGGGCTCTTCGCCCTCTGCCTCCGCTGGCTGGCGCCGTGGCAGGCGGCGCTCTGCGCGCTCGCCGCTCTTCTCCACAACCTCTATCTTTTTCCCCACTACGGCATGAAGAAGCTGGAACGCCCCGAAGAGAAGGAGCGCGGCTATTCTGGGATGATAGGCTATCCGGCGATAGTGTTGGTGATCATACTGCTGAGCTGGGCGTGGAGCGCTCCATCGCTTGAGGAAAGCAGGTTCGCCCCAAAGCTGAGCGAGTTCTTTGCGTCTCGGGCGATGGCGCTTGTAACGGCCCCCTGGCTTTTCTTGGCAGTTGGGGATGCGCTGGGCGCTCTCTGCGGGATATTCATTCGTGGACCGAAGCTGCCATGGAATCCTAAAAAGAGTTGGGCCGGACTGATCGGGTTTCTTGTATTCGGAATCCCCGCCGCTTATTTCGGCGCTTGGTTCGTCTGCCCGCTCGGCCCGTACATCGGCCACCACTTCGTATGGTTGCCTCTCGGCTGGTCTCCTCTTGGCATTTTTGTTTTGGCTGGAACAGTGGCGGCAATTATGGAGTCGCTTCCCGGTCAGATTGACGACAACCTCACGGTTCCGCTCTCAGCCTGGGTCGTTCTGACGCTTGCGGTTTATGAGCATCCTATGCCTGACTTTCTCTCTGGTCCCGGCAAGCTGGGAACAATGGAGCAACTGGGAGCAATCCTGATCCTGAACGCCCTGCTCGCCTGCATCGCCCTCTGGCGCGGCTGGGTGGACAAGCGGGGATTCATCCTCGGGCTGATCTTCGGCGCCATCGCCGCCTTCGGCCTCGGAGTCCCCGGCTACGCCCTGCTTCTCCTTTTCTATCTCGCCGCCAACGGCTCGACCTACTACGGCAAGAAGGTGAAAGAGCAGCGCGGTATAGCCGAGGCGCACGGCGGGCAGAGACGCACCGGCTCGGTCTTTTCAAAAGGCTTCGTCCCGGCGGTCTTCGCGCTGCTCTCCTTCCCGGCATTCGTCGCGTCGCTGGCCACATATGCCGCCGACACGGCTGCTTCCGAATTGGGCAAGACGTCGAGGGGAAGGACGTGGTCACTGAAGTCTTTGAAAGCCGTCCCTCCCGGCTCGGCCGGCGCCATTTCCTTTAAAGGAACGGTGGCGGGTCTTTTCGTAATAGCGCTTTTTGCCGGCGCAACGTGGTTATGGTGCTTATATAAACCTGAGTTTCCATTCTTGCCGTGGCCTGATGACTTCCCATTTCCAGGCTTCTTCGCCGCCACGATCTTCTGCTTCTTCTTTGAATCGTGGTTCAACGAGTGGAACGCGCCGCGCCAGTTCTTCTCGAAGGAGATCATCCACGTGATGCTTGGCGGCCTCGCCGGAATGCTCTCCTGCGCGCCCGAGATCGCGAAGGCCGTATTCATGTTGTTGAGGGGGACGCCATGAATCTCAAACCGTGGATTTCGATGGCCCGGCCGTTCACGCTGCTTCCGCCATTGCTTGGAATCCTTTCAGGATCGGCGTGCGCGTGGGGGTCGGCGCACAACCCCTACAAGACTTTCACCTGGGAGCTTTTCTGGGTGATCGTGGCCAGCTCCTCCTGCGCCTCGCTGATGAATGCCGCGTCAAACATCATCAACCAGGTTTACGATCTCGACATTGACAAAGTGAACAAACCGAAGAGGCCCCTCTGCACCGGCGAGGTGTCGGTGAAGGCCGCATTTTGGGGTTCGATCGGGATGTACGCGGTGGCGCTCGTTCCAATCTGGTGGATAGTCCCTCCGCCTCACGACGTTTCGTTTTCGTCGCGCACCTTCGCGCCGTGGAGCGCCCACGCCTGTTTCTGGATTTATCTCGGAGGGCTGCTGTGCACCTTCATCTATTCGGCGCCCGCCTTCGGCCGAACGAAAGCCAAAGGCATCTGGGCAAACGTCACGATCGCGGCCGCGCGCGGGGAGTTGCTCAAGGTGGCGGGCTGGGCGATGGTCGCGAAGGTGACGCTCTGGGAGCCCTGGTATCTTGGCGCCCTCTTCTTCTTCTTCCTTCTGGGATCGGCGTCAACGAAAGATTTCTCCGACATGAAGGGCGACGAGGCCGGCGGATGCAGGACGCTGCCCGTGGTGTATGGCCCGAAAAAGGCGGCATGGATGATCGCCCCTTCGTTTGTTCTGCCGTGGCTCCTGGCCGCCGAAGGCCGGAGGGTCTCGGTCCCGCG
>JBBIMN010000242.1:0-3724 GCA_037444385.1 Acidobacteriota bacterium
CTCCCGCCGAGCCGCCTCCTTTCCGCGACGATTCTTCAGCGGAAGCACCATCGTCCGCCACACAGGACGATCAGAAGGAACAGGACTAGCCGGTCTTGAAATAAGGCGTGTGGGCCTGCCGCTGAATTGCTCGGATATTCGCGGCAAGTGCCTGGCGCCGTTCCTTGGGAGCGAGGTATGGGCAGACTCATGCGCCGTTGGGGCGGAGGACGGGGGTTTTTCGGCCTCTTCCTCGCTTTGACATTAGGCACGCTTGTTCTCTGCGGGTTTTATTACCGTTTCGCCTCGGAACGAATTGCCACCGGCAAGCGGCAGGAGCTGGATACGGTGGCAAGCATCACCGCCGATTTTCTCGCCCGCTGGCGAGCCGAGAAATTGGCCGAAGCCGAATCGGTCCTTGCCGATCCGGGAACAAACCGCTGCCTGGCCTCCGTTGTGCGTGGCGCCGCAAGTACAGATATCCGCAAAGAGGCGCAGGAGTGGCTTGGACGGGTGAGCCAGCTTTACGAGTTTAAAAGCGCCACCCTCACGGACGCCCAAGGGAACGCCATTATCGGCGCCGGGGACGAGGGCGAGCAGACGGGCGAGCCGGGGCGCAAGCGCATCAAGGAGGCCGTCACCTCCGGCAAGCCTCTCCTTTCGGACCTGCATTTCAACAAGACTATTAATTTCGTTCATCTTGACCTGGTCGCCCCGTTACAGCTTCCCACGGGTGAACCACTTGGGGGAGCGGGGGCCTTGCTTTTCAGGGTGGACCCTTCCCGCTCCCTCTACCCGCAACTTAGGATTTGGCCAGGCGCCGGCGCTACAGCGGAACGCTTTATCGTAAGGAGGGACAAAGGCCAAATCGTTTACCTTAGCCCCCTCAAATACAAGAAGGACGCGCCGCTTCTGTTCTCTCTGCCACAGGACGCTCGGGACCTGCTTTCCGCCAGGGTGGTTGCCGGCGAACAGGACGTTGCCGAAGGAGAGGACTACCGCCAAGTGGCGGTCCTCTGGGGCGCTCGGCCCGTACCTGGCACTGATTGGATAGTAATAACCAAGATGGACAGCGAAGAGGTGATGGCTCCCATTCAGCGCCTCGGAATGGAGCTGTCCGCCGGGGTTTTGCTTCTGCTTATGGCGGCCGGAGGCGTAGGCCTTTCGCAATGGCGCGCATACAAGCTCCAGCGCGGCCTGGATGAGGCGAAGGCTCTGGATGAAGAGCGCCTACGCTTTCAAAGCCTGGCCGAATGCGCGCCTTTCGGCTTCGTGCTCATCGAGCCTGATGGACGGATAAGTTATATCAATGCCCGTTTCAATGCGCTTTTTGGATACGACCGTGACGAGGTTCCAACAATGGAGGCGTGGCGGCGGAAGGCTTATCCGGAGGAACCATACCGAAAGATCGTGGCCGGTGCGTGGAAAACCGATTCGGAGACAACGCCTCAAGGCCAGCTAAAAACCCGTGTCTTCGAGGTGGCGTGCAAGGATGGCTCTCGCAAGACCGTGAGGTTCTATTCCAGCCAGCTTCCAACTGGCCAAATTCTAATGACGCTCAATGATATTACTGAGCAGGCCGCCTCCAGGGCCAAATTGCAGGCGAGCGAGGAGCGCTTTCGACGTTTCTTCGAGGAGACGCCGGCGGCCTGCTATGTCGCTTCGCCCCAAGGGGCGCTGCTAACTTGCAACCCCGCCTACCGCGGCCTTTTTGGCTACGCCTCGCAAGAAGAAGCCGTTTCCTCTCCAAAAGGAGTTGTCTTTTGTTCCGAGGCGGCGCGGAGCGAGCTGCTGGCGGAGATCAGCGAGCATGGCAGGCTCGCACTTCGAGAGTGCGCCTACCCAAAGTCCAACGGGAAAGAGGTGCTCGTCCTGGAAACAGCCTCGACTTTCCCCGATAACGAGGGGAAAATCACCGCCATCACTGGTTTCATGGTGGACGTGACGCGGCGGAAACAGCTCGAAGAGCAGCTCAGGCAAGCGCAGAGGATGGAATCCATAGGGCAGTTGGCCGGGGGCGTGGCTCACGACTTCAACAACTTGCTTCAAGCAATCATGGGCTCCGCCGAGATCCTTCAGCGGGGCCTGGGCGCTCAAAGCCCATGGCAGAATGAACTGGATACGGTCCAGCGGACGGCCGGGCGAGCTGCCGGGCTCACGAAGCAGCTTTTGGCCTTCTCCAGGCAAACCCTGCTTGCCCCGGAAGTCTGCGATCCAAATGAGTTGGTGGAGGAACTTCTGCCTATTGTCACGAGGCTATTGCCTGAATCCATTCAAGTGGACTTCATCCCCGGGCAAAGCGCGGGGGCCGTCTTCGTGGACAAGACGCAGTTCGAGCAGGCGCTTTTGAACCTTTGCGTAAACGCGAGGGACGCGATGCCCCAAGGCGGCGCAATCACCATCGAGACCACGCAGGTTGTCGTAAATGGCGTCTACATCACGGCCCACCCGTGGGCCAAGAAGGGGCGGTACGTCCTGCTCTCCGTTACCGACAACGGAACGGGCATGGCGCCGGAAGTCATCGCGCGCGCCTTTGAGCCCTTCTTCACGACAAAGGCGCCCGGCAAGGGCACGGGCATGGGACTTTCCACGGTCTACGGCATCGTCAAACAGCACGGGGGAATGGTGAACATATACAGCGAGCCAGGCAAAGGCACCACTGTCAAGCTCTATTTTCCCGTGGCCGAACAACGGGCCAGCGAGGTGGGCCCCAGAGTCGCCGGGCCGTCGCGTGGCGGATCGGAAAAAGTGCTGGTGGTTGAGGACGAGCGCGAGGTGCAAAAGGTCGTCGCTGAAGTTTTGAGGTCCCTCGGCTACGATGTTTTGACGGCCTTCGATGGAGAGGAGGCGCTCTCGCTGATAAGGGAGGACTCCAAAATTCAACTGGTCCTCTCCGACGTCGTGATGCCACGCATGGGCGGAAGGGAGATGATGGAGGCGGCGCGCGCCTTGCGGCCTGAACTCCGCTTTCTGCTGACCTCCGGCTACTCCGAGAACGCCGTACACCACGGCTTCATCCTCGATCCCGCGATTAACTTTTTGTCCAAACCTTACGGCATGGATACGCTGGCCCGAAAGGTGCGCGAAATCCTCGACGCCTAATTTCCGCCTGCCGGAGAGGGGGCGCTTTTAGGCGCAAGTTCCTGGACGAGCTCCTCAACCTGCTTCCGCGTCTTTGGGTCCAAGTTGCACCGAAGCGCCCGCCGGTACAAAGGCAGAGCCCGCTCCGGCGCGTCGGCCTGCACGAAAAAACTGGCGAGCGTCAAATAGTTTGGTGCGTAGTTCGGGAAGCGCGTCATGCCTTCCTGGTAAAGCGCCACGCCCTCGGTGAATTTCTGGCGGATCATGTAAATGTCCGCTTCTTCTTTCAGCGTGGAGGCGGAGTCCATGCTGTACAACATGGCGCTCGTGAAGTCCTTTTTCGCCTCGCCGTCTTCTCCTTGAACAAGCCGTACGCGGCCTCTCAATAGGTAGGTCCTCGAATTCGCGACCCCCGAGTCCACGGCGCGTTCTATGAGCGGCAACGCTTCGGCTGGCCGGTTTTTGTCAAGAAGATAGGCCGAAAGGGTGTTGATGGCTTCAACGGACTGTGGTTCCAGTTCCAGCGCTTTGCGGAAGCACGGGGCCGCCTCGTCCATCTTGCCCCGTTCTGCAAGAGCCAACCCTTTGGAGGTCCAAGCCTCCGCCATTTTAGGCGCAAGCGCGAGCGCCTCATCCAGCGTTTTGAGCGCCTTCTCGGACTCGC
>JBBIMN010000243.1:0-3716 GCA_037444385.1 Acidobacteriota bacterium
TTCGGAGGGGCCTTCCGAAAGCCCGAAGGGCGAGGAGACGCGATGGGACGCACGGAGGAAAGCAAGTGGTCTGGCGAGATCCATATTCAAGCTTTCCGATGAGCGGTCCGAGCGGATCCGAAGAGCGCCGAAGGCGCGAGGAAGGCCCGCGAGCAGTTGGGCGTTGCAGTTGTATGCGCAAGCCATCCCGCGAATTAGTCCGGTCTCACGTCTAACGTCTCACGTCTAACTTCCAACATCGTTTAAAACCCGGCACCGGCTTCGACGGGGACGATCCATGCGTGGGTTGACTGGCACAGGCGGCCCTCTTTGACGCAGGTCTGGATGCACTCAAGAAGCGCCGGGGCCGAGTTGTCCTGGACGACGGAGATGATCAGCACCGAGGCGCCGGGGTGGACGCGGTCTCCCATCTTCGCCCCGGTCTTGCCCACGCCCATGACGTCTTGAACCATCGTGTAGCCGGTGACGCCGCGTTCGCGCATCATGTTCATGCAATGAGGTTCGTACTCGCTGTCTGTCACCAGAAAGAGCATTTTCATTTTTTAGCTCCTCGGCCTTTCTATTCCTCTTCGTCGAACGGTTCGTCGGAAACCGGCGGCTTGTCGCCGTAGAAGAGCACGTACAAAATTGGAACGGCGCCCCAGGAAAGGAGCGTCGAAGCGATAGTGCCGGCCATCAGCGCTATCGCCATGCCCTGGAAGATCGGGTCCATGAGCATCACCGATGAGCCAACAACCACGGCCAGCGCCGTGAGAAGCATCGGGCGGAACCGCACCGCGCCTCCCTCAACCACCGCGTCCTTCAAAGGCATTCCCTGCCGCATTTTCATTTCGGCGAAGTCTATCACCAAAATCGAGTTGCGCACGACGATGCCCGCAAGGGCGATGAAGCCTATCATCGAGGTGGCGGTGAAGAAGGCGCCCATGAGCCCGTGGGCCGGAATCACGCCGACGAGCGAAAGGGGAATCGGCGCCATGATTGCCAAAGGCGTCAGGTAGCTTTTGAACCAGCCGACGACCATGATGTACATAAGGACGAGCACGAGCGCGAAAGCTACCCCCAGGTCCCTGAAAACCTCGTAGGTGACCTGCCACTCTCCGTCCCACTTCATTACGTAATGGTTGGCGAGCTCGGGCATTTCGGTGTAAAGCCTCTTCAGTCCAATCGCCCCGTCGGGCAGCACCATCTTGGCGATGGCGCGGTTGAGATTCAGCATGGCGTAAATCGGGCTCTCCTCGCTTCCCGCCACGTCGCCGATGACGTAGACGACCCGTTGCAGGTTTTTATGGTAGATGTCCTGCGGCACGAAGCCCTTTCGTATATCTACGACTTCCGCGAGCGGGATCATCGTCCCCTGGCGGTTCTGTATTTGCAGGGACGAAAGAGCGGCGACGTCAACGCGCGCCTCGCGCGGCATCCTCAGCACGACGGGCACCATCTCGCGCTCTCTTGGCATGTGGGCCATCGTCACCGGAGCGCCGTGAACCGCCATCGAAACGGCGTTTGAAATCTCCATCACGGAGAGGCCCGCCGACGCCGCCTTCTTCGGGTCAACGTTCAGTTCCACCTCTTCCTGCGGCGCCAGGGCATAAATGTCGCTGTCAACGACGCCAGCCGTTTTATTGAAGATGTCCAGGAGGTCCCGTCCCACCTTAAGCTGGCCGTTCAGGTCGGGGCCATAGATTTCGGCCACCAGCGTCGAGAGGACCGGCGGCCCCGGCGGAATCTCCACGACCTTGAGGTTTACGCCCAATCGCCGGGCCAGAGGCTCGAGCATGACCCGCGCCTTCTTTGCCAGGTCGTGGCTCTGCTCCGACCGCTTGGATTTAGGCAGCAGGTTGACCTGGATGTCGGCCTTGTTTGAAGCCTGGCGCAGGTAGTAGTGGCGAACGAGGCCGTTGAAGGTGATCGGCCCGGAGGTGCCGGCGTAAATCTGGTAGTCGGTCATCTCCTTCATTTCAGTCAGTTTCTGCGCCAGGGCCTGGGCGGCGCGCAGGCTCTCTTCAACGGGCGTCCCGGCGGGCATGTCGAGCACTACCTGAAACTCGCTCTTGTTGTCGAAGGGAAGCATTTTCGCCTTGACGACCTTGAAGAGCACCAGCGAAATTGAAATGAGGAGCAAAATGAAAGTGACGGCGAGGAACGTCACCCCAGCCTTTCTGTCGTGGGTAAGCCGGGTCATGATCTTGCGGTAGAGGCGAAGAAGCCTCATCTCGTGTTCCTCGCCCGCGTGAACCTTGTTTTTCAATAGCCGGTAAGCCGCCCAGGGCGAAACCATGAAGGCCACCAGAAGCGAGATGAGCATTGCGGCGGAGGCGCCGACCGGTATGGGCCTCATGTAGGGCCCCATCATGCCGCGCACGAAGGCCATCGGCAGGATCGCGGCGATTACGGTAAAGGTGGCGAGGATCGTCGGGTTGCCCACTTCGTCCACGGCCTCTATCGCCTTGCGCACGAGCGACCGCTGGTCCTTCATTGCGAAATGGCGGTAGATGTTCTCTACGACGACTATCGCGTCGTCAACTAGGATGCCGATTGAAAATATGAGGGCGAAGAGCGTCACGCGGTTGAGCGTGTACCCCGCCAGGTAGTAAACAAGAAGCGTGAAAGCAAGCGTCACCGGAACGGCGATGCCGACGACCAGCGACTCGCGCCAGCCTAGCATCAGGGCGATAAGCAGCACCACGGAGATGGTGGCCAGCAACAAGTGCTGGATCAGTTCGTTTGACTTCTCCCCGGCCGTCGCGCCGTAGTCTCGCGTGACGGTGACGTTCAGGTCGCGCGGAATAAGGTTCCCCTTCAGAGCCTCGACCTTCTTTAAAAGAAGTTCGTTAAGCGCGGTCGCGTTTACGCCCGGCCTCTTTGCCACGCTGATGGTCACCGCCGGAAAATTGCCGCCCGCAAAGGCCTGGATGCCTTTTTCTTTTGCGGCGGGGCCGGCGCCGAAGAGGACGTACTGGCTCGGGAGCGGCGGGCCGTCCTCGATCGTTGCCACGTCTCCGAGGTAGACCGGCTTGCCCTGGGAAAAGCCTACGAGCACGGATGCGACGTCTTCTCTGTTTTTAAGCCACGAGCCCGCGTCGAGCCTCACTTCGCGGTTGTCCTTCACCAGGTCTCCTGCGGGCAGCCTGGAGTTGAACGCCTGAAGCGATTGGGCGATTCCGAGGGGGTTCACGGCGTGGGCGGCCATGCGCACGGGGTCAAGAACGACGCGCATTTCGCGTCGCTGGGCGCCGACGACCTCGACGGTTGAAACGTCGGGCACCGACCTCAACTGAAGTTCAAGTTCCTGCCCGATGCGCGTCAGGGTGTAGGCGTCGTAACCCTTCCCCCACAGCGTCAGGCCGAGAACCGGAACGTCGTCAATGCCGTGGAGCTTGATCAAAGGCTCCATCGCCCCCTGCGGCATCTCGTTCTTGTGGCCGGCGATCTTGTCGTAGATCTTTACCAGGGCCGTGTCCTCGTCAGACCCAACCTTGAACCTGACGATGATCATCGCCACGTTTGCCGACGAGGTGGAGTAGACGTATTCGACGTTGGGAATCTCCCACATCAGCTTTTCAAGGGGAGTGGATACCCGCTGCTCCACCTCTTCCGGGGAGGCGCCTGGCATCGGGACGAAGATGTCCACCATCGGCACCTTGATTTGCGGCTCCTCCTCGCGCGGCGTCATGAGAACGGCGAAGACGCCCAAAATCAGCGCGGTGATGACGAAG
>JBBIMN010000244.1:0-1036 GCA_037444385.1 Acidobacteriota bacterium
GTTGCGGTTCACGACGCGCATCGCAACCGAAAGCGGTTCCGCCGTGTTGAGGTTCTGCCATGGGATCATGCCGGTAAGAACCGCGGCCACTACTATGTAAACAACCGTACACACCGCCAGCGAGCCAAGGATGCCGATTGGCAAGTCGCGCTTTGGATTCTTGCACTCCTCCGCGGCCGTGGAGACGGCATCGAAGCCGATGTATGCGAAGAAGATCACCGCGGCCCCCGCTTGAATCCCGGCCCAGCCGTTTGGAGCGAACGGATGCCAGTTGGCCGGCTTGACGTAGAGAGAACCCACTACGACAAAAAAACCAAGAATCAGCAGCTTGATTATGACCATGGCACCAGTGAACCGGGCGCTCTCCTTGACCCCCACGACCAGAAGAACGGTGAGGGCCGAAACGATGAAAACGGCTGGAAGATTGAAGACGACTGGTACGCCAAAGACGCGCGGCGCGGATTGCATGATCTCCGGCGTATGCAGCGCGGTGCGCAAATCCACGGCGAGCCAGCGAGGGAACTCGATGCCGAAACCGCGAAGAAGCTCGCAGAAGTAGCCGGACCACGAGACGGCGACGGCGACATTTCCGACGGCGTATTCAAGAATCAGGTCCCAGCCGATGATCCACGCCACAAGTTCGCCCAGCGTGGCGTAGGCATAGGTGTAGGCGCTGCCGCTGATGGGAACCATTCCCGCGAACTCCGCGTAGCAGAGCCCCGCGAAGGAGCAGGCGATTCCAGTCAACAGGAAAGAAACAATCAGCGCCGGACCAGCCCCAGGTCTTGAAGAATCTCCCGCTGCCGCAGTGCCGACCAGCGCGAAAATTCCCGCGCCTATGATCGCCCCGATGCCGAGCGCCATAAGGTCCAAAGGCCCCAGCGCCCGGCGCAGCGAGCGCTCCGGCGCCTGGCTCTCCTCCAGGATGGCGTCCAGGTCCTTCCGAAAAAAAAGCCGCCGTATAACCCCCACGGCCACTACCCTAACGCAGGAGCCCGTATCTTGCAAGCAGCGAAATATGATGGCGACCAAAGCA
>JBBIMN010000244.1:1046-2014 GCA_037444385.1 Acidobacteriota bacterium
AGGAGGGCTATTAGGCGGTCTCCAGGCCGTCATTGCCTTCATTGCGACGCTGGCGCCAGCCAGCGGAAGCAATCTCGCCTTCAGCGCAATTCTTCGGGCGGTTCTTTTTCGGGCGGGTTGACGGCCCGCCGGTTTCAACCTACAATATGATGGTGGAGCGAGTTGAGCGCGCCATCCATGGAAAGGGCCTAATGGCTGAAAAGAGAGTAAAGCCGGATGCGGCGGCGCTTGGCGTCCCCGCAAAGGGAACGGTTCGTGACTACTGGGAAACAATCTGCGTCGTTCTGATCTTCGTCCTCTTCGCGAGGACGTGGGTCTTCCAGAACAGCAACATCCCGTCGGGTTCGATGAAAGAGACGCTTCTCGTCGGCGACAGGGTGCTGGTCAACTATTTCATTTACGGGTCGGCGCTTTTCTCGTGGGAGCGGGCGTTGCTTCCGCTTCGCGCCCCGAAGCAGAAGGACATCGTTGTCTTCAAATATCCTGGAAAACCGGACGTGCCCTTTATCAAGCGGGTCATCGCCAAAGGCGGAGACGTTGTCCAGGTCGTGCGGGACAAGGCCTATGTCAACGGCAAGGCGCTTGACGAGCCCTACGCCAACATCCCCGAGTACATGAGGCAGGGCGCGGCCGATCCGCCGCCCTTGCCTCCTTCGGAGAGAATCCCGGTTCTTCCGGACTACTTGAGGCAGCCTGAGGCTTTTACGGTGCAGACGCAGCCGGGGAGGGTTGACGTCTCCTTGAAAGAGATGCGGGAAGGTGAGACCCTAGGAAGGGAGGATTTCGGCCCATACCGGATACCGGAAGGCCACCTGTTCGTCATGGGCGATAACCGGGCAAGCAGCGAGGACAGCCGCTATTGGGGGGCTTTGGACGAGAAAATGGTTTTAGGACGGGCGTGGATCATCTGGTGGTCCTTTCAAGAGGGGGACTACGACTACATGAAGTCGTCGCCTGGTGACATCGCG
>JBBIMN010000244.1:2024-3716 GCA_037444385.1 Acidobacteriota bacterium
ACTGGGCGACAAGGTGATCCACTTCTTTTCAAAGACGCGGTGGAATCGCATCCTTCAGCGTCCAAAGTGACGCCGCTGGGAGGAGACCTATGCAGTTGTCCCTACAGGTAAGAGAGCATTTGGCCAAGGTGGATGAGCATTTCAGAAGGCTTTACGAGAAGCACCAGGAGTACGAGCAGGAGTTGAACGCCCTCTCCACGAAAGGGTTCTTGAATCAGGAGGAGGAGCGGCGCGTCGCCGAAGTCAAGAAGATGAAACTCAGCATGAAAGACCGCATGCTGTTGATCGCCAAGAAGCACGAAAAGGAACTGGAACATTTGAAAGATTGCCCCAAGCAGTAAGGGGCGCCTTGTGATTGGGGGGTGAGGGGTGGAGCGGCTACCGTTCGGCGATCCCTTCCTCGAGGACCGCGACCTCAATGACCACCTGCGGAAGGTAGTTGAAAAGCTCGTGTCCATGGGAATTTCCCTCCAGGAGTCGCAGGACGAGGTGGAAAAGCTCTTTATCCAGAGGATTCTCTCCACGTGCCACGGCAACAGGAGCCGCGCGGCGCGCAAGCTTGGGATGCACCGCAACACTCTTAACCAGCGCATAGAAAAATACCGCCTTAACGGGAGCCACGAGTCCTGAACGCTAAATTTCGCTATGGAATGCTGTGCCTCCGGCGACGATTGTGCTGCATGGAAGGAGAAGACTTCTTTCAATTAGTTGGGAGGGCCATTTCCTCCCCCTCCGCAGGCAAAGCCTGTTTAAGAGCCGTCCGTCCGTCTTGTCTTGCTCGCCCGGCGCCGCGCGCGCTGCTGCCGCGCCCCGTGCGCGGGCAGACTCTTCAGGACCCCCACCCTCGGATGTCTTCTCCACCGGATCAAGTCCGGGGTCGAAGGCCCCGACCCCTTTTCAGGTGAAGGACTATTTTGGCTAAACAACGTGCCCATCATTACTTGCGGCCACAGTCCGGCTTCAACGACGGGATTGGTGTAAACCCGCGCAAGCGGGACGAGGCCTCCTGGCTTGGCCTGATCTCGGAACTTTGGGGGCCATCAGGCCTTGCGCCGGGGTATGGTGACGACGCCGCTGTCTTGCCGGCCGCGCCCTACGCGGTCAGCACCGATTTTTTGGCCGAGGGCGTGGACTTTGAAAGGGATTGGGGCCCCCCGGAGGCGCTCGGCTACAAGGCGCTGGCGCTCAACCTGTCCGATATAGCTTCAAGCGGCGCTAAACCAGCATGGTTCTTTCTGACTCTAGCCATTCCACGGGACATTGAAGAGAGTTACGTTGAGAGGCTGCTTCGCGGTATGCGCGGCCTGTCTCTTCGCGAAGAGATCCGCCTTGCGGGCGGCGACCTGAGCGCGAGCCACTCGGGCCTGTGTGTATCCATCACCGTTCTCGGAGTCCAGGAGAGTAGGCCGCTTCGGCGCGATGGCGGAGTGCCCGGCGACTCGTTGTTTGTCTCAGGTCCCCTTGGCGGGCCGCGGGCCGCGCTGGCCGGGTTCAAACGCGGCGGGCGCCTGGAATCTTTCGATGCGAAAAGAGTGCCGGATGGCCCACAAAAACTTTTTGACCGCTTCTTTCGCCCTCCGAGCCAGACGGAGCTTGGACTCTTTCTTTCAAAGGAGATAGCCGTCGGCGCGTGCATGGATATTTCCGACGGCCTGGGGCGCGATCTTGGGCGTCTGTGTGACGCAAGCGGCT
>JBBIMN010000245.1:0-3699 GCA_037444385.1 Acidobacteriota bacterium
CTTCAAACCGGGTCTTCGGCCCAATCGTGGTGGAGGGCGGCGGTGGCGGCGGCTCTTTCTTGAAGAAGGACATCGTCACTGCCCGCCGCTCAGGTCGGAGCCCTGCGGCCTCGCCTTGTTCGGATAGGGCGGCGGCGGCGGAAGCGCCTTCGGGTCCTTCTGAAGCCGATCAAGCAGATAACGAAGGGCCGTGCCGAGCTGCTCGTCCTTCCCTTTGACCACGTCGCCGGGCATGTTCTGGATGATAACATCAGGATCAACTCCGCGTCCCTCGATGAGCCACTTGCGGTCCATGCCGTAGAGCCCATACTGCGGCGGAGTAACCGTGCCGCCGTCCACCAGGTTCTCGTGCGGCTCTATGCCCACGGAGCCGCCCCAGGTACGCATTCCAAAGACCTTGCCGAGGCCGTTGATCTTCCAAGCCTCCGAGAAAAACTCTCCGTTCGACCCCGTGTCCTCGTTCAGGAGCAGCGCCATGTGAGCGTTGACTCCCATCTCCGGGTTCACGCATGGCTTGCCCTCGCGCGGCTGCGTCATGGCCCAGACCTTGCGCTCAAGCCTCTCCATGATCATGTCGCCGGTAAATCCTCCGCCGTTGTAACGGACGTCAATCAGGAGCGCCGGCTTGTCGAACTGTGGATAGAACTGGCGGGCGAACTCTCGGAGCCCGTCCTCGCCCATGTCCGGAAGGTGAACGTAGCCAACCCTTCCGCCTGAAACCTTTTCCACGTGGGCGCGGTTGGCGTCAACCCAAGCGCGGTAGCGCAGGTCCATGTCGCTCTTCAGCGTCCTGGCGCGGCAGCTTTTCGCGCCTTCGGGTGAAGGTTTGCTGTTGTACAGGAGCGTGACGATCTTTCCGGCCTTGTTCTCAAAGAGGCCGTAGATGTTCTCCTTGGACGACGCCCTCTGGCCGTCAACCGCGATCAGGTAGTCGCCCTCTTTTATGCCGCAGCCCGGCTCGCCAAGCGGCGCGCGCAACTCCGCGTCAGCGTCTTTCGGAGCGTAGATCTTCGCGATCCGCGGATACGGCGTCCCCTCTTCAGCCGCGAAGTTGCAGCCAAGAAGGCCGGTTCCCGCGCGCTTGGCGTCATTGCCGAGATCGCCGCCCCAAACGTAGGTGTGGCCGGCGTTCAGCTCTCCAATCATCTCTCCGATCAAATAGTTGAGGTCGCTGCGGTTTCCGCAGTCCGGCAGGAATTTGTCGTACTTCTCGCGCATCGCGGGCCAGTCGGTGCCCTGCATGTTCCCGTCGTAGAACCAGTCGCGCTCGATGCGCCACGCCTCGTTGAACATCTGCGCGAACTCCGGCAGCCTTTCGATCTTGAACTTGGCATCCGAAAGGTCCACCGCGCCGTCGCCGGCCTTGCCTTTGCCGCTTGCGTCAATCACGCCGAATTTGCTGCCAGCGCGGTAGGCCAGCTTATTGCGGCCGGCGGACAAGTGGTAATTATTGATGCCCTTGATTCCGTCGCTGGATTCCTTGTCCTCCAGGCTGTAAACCTTCAAATCGTATTTGCCGCCGGTCGTGTCGGTCACGGACGGGTAGCGGTTCTCGAAGGCGGGCTCCGGCTGCGAAAGGTAGAGGAAGCCTTTGTCCGCCGCCTCCAGGTGGAAGTACATTCCCGGCTCGATGCCTTCTACTGGAATGATTCGTTCTCTGAGTCCGGCGAGGTCAATCTGGACGGCGGGCTGCACCGGTTTCTCCTCGGCTTTCTTCTCTTTGGCCGCCGGCGCCTTCTCGGACGCGGGCTCATCTCCGCTTTCCGGCGCGAACGGGGAAGGCGCATTGGCCGCGAGCACGGCCAGGTATGGCGTCGTCATGTTCAGGAAGACGTGGTCCTGGTCAACCACGCCCATCGTCGGGGCGTAGGAGCGGTTGGAGAGGAAGTAGAGGTAACGGCCCTTCGGGTCGAATGAGGGGCTCCAGCTCTGCGTCATGTCATCGGTCACCGGCGTGATCTTGCCAGTATCCATCGAGTAAAGCAAGATCGCCTCGTTCGTGTTGGCCATCTTCTTCGTGTAGGCGATCCACTTGGAGTCGGAGGTCCAGGTGTAATCCTGGATCCCCCACCGCTCCCACCCGTCGTCATACTCGCCCTGGTCAACCACCTTGAGCGTCTTCGCGGCCACGTCAAGAAGGTTGAGCTTCATGAACTTGTCGGTGAAGAGAAGGTATTTCGAGTCGGGAGACCAGACGAGCCGCATCCTGAAACTCTTGTTGCCGCTGGTCAGTTGCGCCCATTCGCCCTCGCCGCGAGCGCCGGCCAGGTAGACTTCGTCCTCTCCGGTCTTGTCCGAAAAGAAGGCTATCCATTTGCCGTCGGGCGACCAAGCCGGGTCTTTCTCGCGCGAGCCGGAGGTTCTGGTCAGATTGTAAGTGGCGCCCTTTTCTTTTTCTGCTGGAATCGAGAGCACTTCGCCTCGGGATTCCAGGAGCAGCCGCTTGCCATCGGGAGAGAGGCCGAATACTCCCGTGTTGGCCGAAGCGTCCATCCAGTCCGCGCGGACGCGGACCCTGTCGCTCGGCATACTAATATCCAGGACGCTGTCCTTTTCGGTTCGCAGATCGAGGACGTGGAGCGTTTCGGCGAGTTGGTAGATTATCCGGCCGTCGCCGAGCGACGGGTACTTCACGTCGTAATTCTTATAATCCGTGAGCCTTCGCGCCTGGCCGCTCTTGACGTCGTACCTGAAAAGGTTGACCGTCCCGAGGTCGCGGTCCGAGGCGAAGTAGATGCCGTCGCCCCACCACATCGGGTAATTGTCGGCGCCTTTCGACGGCGATATCTCGTGGAAGTCGCTTTTCTCAAGATTGCCGGCCCAGATCTTCTGGGCGTCCCCGCCCTGGTGGCGCTTCCACGTGCGCGTCTCGCCGCCCAAGCGGTCGTAGGCCAGGCTCTTGCCGTCCGGCGAAAAACTGGCGAGGCCGGCCCTGTCAACCGGAAGCTTCTTTTCCGTGCCGCCATTCACGGGGACGACGTAAACCTGCTCGCCCCGGTTAGACCACTCGCGGCGCGACCGGAAAAGGATCCCCTTGCCGTCCGGGGTCCAGCCCAGCACGAGGTTCGTGGAGGGGTACCACGTGAGGCGCGCCGGCACACCGCCGCCGGCGTCCATCACGTAAACGTCGAAGCCGCCGTCGTATTGGGCGGTGAAGGCGATCTTCGTGCCGTCGGGGCTGAACTTGGCGTAGCGCTCCTCGCCGGGGTCGCTCGTAAGGCGCCTGGCGTCCCCGCCATTGGCGGAGGCGAGCCAGAGGTCACCCTCGTAGGTGAAGACCACCTTGTCGCCGTGAATGTCGGCGTAGCGCATCAGGTGTGAAGGCGTGCCCTGCGCCAATGCCGTGAAGACCCACAGCGCCGCCAACAGAATCAACAGCTTCATCTTCATCGCTCTGCCCTCCAATATCCAAATCGCAACGATTCCAGCATCAAACTCCCCGATGGCCATTATACGGCCAAACCCCCAAAAAGTTCCGCTAGGGAGTGAGAAGTTTATTCGCAGGGAGGAAGAGCGGAAAGGGAGGAGAGGTACTTCACTTGCTAGATTGCAAGATGGGGCGCCGAATTCACGGACGCGGAGAAAGGGAGACGGAAGAATTCCACCCGTGGCGCACGCGGCCCCGCTTCGTTACTGCCCCGGCTCGTCCACGCTGTAGAAATAGAGGACGTTATCGGTGAGCGCGTTGGGGTCGGAGTA
>JBBIMN010000246.1:0-3684 GCA_037444385.1 Acidobacteriota bacterium
CGCGCGACCACGCCCTGCGCGCCGGCGATACCCTCGTCATCGTAAAAAACGGAGGATGAAGGTTGAATTATGAAGGATGAATTAAGGCAAAGAAGAGAACTCCGCGCCTTGCCATTTGAGAGAATGGCGCCACCTCGCTTCATACTTCGTACTCCACCCCTCATACTTGCCTTGGCGGTGCCACATGACCGGCCATAAACTTCACGTCTATACCGGGGATGGCAAAGGCAAGACGACCGCGTGCATAGGCCTCGCGGTTCGCGCCGCGGGCGCGGGCCAACGCGTGGCCTTGATACAATTTGACAAGGGTTTCGACGGCAAGAACGAACATTACTCCGAACGGAAGATTTTACGAAACCTGCAAGGCCTCCGGCTCGAACCCACGGGCTGCGAACGCATCAAGCCCGACGGCACTTTTCGTTTCGGTGTCCTTCCGGATGACCTCGAAGAGGCGCGACGCGGCCTTGGCCTTGCCAGTGAAGCGGCCGCGTCAACAAACTATGATCTAGTTATTCTCGATGAGATCCTCTCGGCGCAACAGTACCACCTCGTCAGCGAAGATGACATTCTCGGCCTCGTCTCCCGCTGGAACGAAGCGGGCCGCCCTTGCGAGCTTGTCCTTTCAGGCCGGACGCGCCTTCAGTCCGTCATAGCCCAAGCCGACCTCGTGACCGAGATGAAGAAGATCAAACATTACTTTGACGAAGGCCTCAAGGCCCGCGAAGGTATCGAGTATTGAGGAGATGATTCACGACACAGGCGCTAAGGAGGGCTGGAGGCTGTGGGCTGACGGGCTGTAAAAGGCGAGTATGAAGTTTGAATTATGAAGATTGAAGTGTTGTCCTTTCTTCTTGTCTAATGAAATGCAGGCACATCCCTTCATACTTCATACTTCATACTTCATACTTTCCTTTCCAAACTCCCGGCTCTCGCCGCTTTTTCCAAACGGAGGCTTTTAGAAAAATGGCGCAGTTCAGGCTCCGCGAGTTCTTCTTTCCGAGCCTCACTCCACGGTTCTTGATCAGAGTTGCGGCCGTGGCGCTTGTAGCGTACCTTTTCTTCGGCCACCTGTTGATCCCCATGTTCATCAGGGGCCGCAGCATGGAGCCAACGTACCATGACGGCGGCTTCACCTTCTGCTGGCGGGGCAGCTATCTCTTTCACCCGCCCAGGCGCGGGGACATCGTCGCAGTGAAGCTTGCCGGCGAAAAGGTCATGCTCCTCAAGCGCGTCGTGGCGCTCGAAGGAGAAGAAGTTGAGTTTCGAAATGGCGTTCTCTTCGTTGACGGCAAGCCTTTGGACGAGCCCTACGTGAAGAATCGCTTCGCGTGGGATTTGCCGCCGCGAAAAATCGAGCCCGGCTGCGTTTATCTCGTGGGCGACAACCGGGGAATGCCGATCGAGGAACATGACTTCGGCCAGACGCCCATCTCAAGAATAGCGGGGAAACCGATATGGTAGACAAAAAGAGATTAGCCGCCGGTGCGGCCCTCGCGGCGCTCGCCATCTACACGCTCTACTGCTTCGCCCACCTTGAGGAGAGGCGCGTCAAGAAGCGCTTCGCTGCGCTCGCCGAGTGGGCCCGCAAGGAGCCGGGCGAACAGCCGATGGAAGCGCTCTTGAAGGCGCGCGGGGCGCAGAAGATATTCGCCGACCCTTGCAGGTTCGAGATAGAGGCATACGAAGTTTCGGCCAGCGTCTCGTTGCAGGAGATCATGGCCTACGCCGTTCAAGGCCGCGAGCGGTTTGCCGAACTAGACCTCAAGTTCTACGACGTCACCGTCGCCTTCCCGGAGAAAGGTTTGGCGCAAGTGACCGCCACTGCGCGCCTCACCGGCAAGAGGGCGGGCGGCGGCCCGATCAACGAAACCCACGAACTTGACTGCACCCTCAAAAAGACCGGCGACGGCTGGCGCTTCACCAAGATCAAAGCCGTCGAGGTGCTGAAAAAATAGGCGGCGTTTACCTCCAACCTTCACCCTGCACCCTGTACCGCCAGCTACCCCTGCTTCTCCGTTGGCTGCTTGGGGGGCTTCTTTGATTTCGGCGGGCGCTTGAAGAAGCTGTCCGTCGTCCGTTTGTCGTCCTCGAAGATTGAAGGAAGAATGTCTGCGTAGTCCTCGCCGCACGCCCTGAGCCAGTTGGCCTTCTCGGCGTCAATGAGTTTCCAGCCGTTTTCGGAGGCTTTCACGGCGGCGTCAAATGAGGCGATTGCCCGCGCGCAGCCATCCAGCACCGGCTTCAGGCGCGGGATGAACTTTGCGGCAAGGGGATCATCCCGCGTCTCGGCCCGCCCGCTCTCCACCGCCTCTTCCGCCTCACCCTCTGATCGTGTTCAGCGCGCTGCCCGCCTTGAACCAGCCGATCTGCTCGCCGTTAAGGCTGTGGTTCAAGAGGAACTGCTCCTTCGTTCCGTCTGAATGGTTGAGCGAGCATGTCAGTGGCTTTCCAGGCGCCAGCTCTTTCAGCCCTAGGATGGTGACGCGGTCGTCCGCCCTTACCTTGTCGTAGTCAGCCGTGTTCTGGAACGTCAGCGGCAAAACGCCCTGTTTCTTGAGGTTCGATTCGTGGATGCGCGCAAACGAGCGCGTGATAACGGCCGCGGCGCCCAAAAACCTCGGCGACATCGCGGCGTGCTCGCGGCTTGAACCCTCTCCGTAGTTCTCGTCGCCCACGGCCACCCAGCCCAACCCTTTGGCTTTCAAGTCCCTGGCTATTTTGGGATAGGAAACGCCAGGCTCCTTGGTCAATGGGTGAACACCCTTCCCGGCCTCGCCGGTGAAGGCGTTGATGGCGCCGGTGAACATGTTGTCGCTGATCTTGTCCAGGTGCCCCCGGTACTTGAGCCACGGGCCGGCGGGAGAGATATGGTCGGTCGTACATTTGCCCTTAGCCTTCAAGAGCACGGGCAAATCCATGTAATCCGTTCCCCGCCACGGCGCAAAGGGCGTGAGAACCTGCAAACGCTCGCTCTGCGGCGCGACGGCCACGGACACCTTGGACGGGTCATCCGCTGGCGGCTGGTAGCCGATTACGTCCTTGACGAAACCCTTTGCGGGAAGGTCCGGCGCGGGGTTGGGCGGCTCAAGCACGAACTTGGAGCCATCGGACGCCGTCAGCGCGTCCTTGATTGGGTTGACTCCCAGACGACCGAAGAGCGCATAAGCGACGACCACTTCCGGGCTCGAAATAAACGACGCCGTCGCGGCGTTGCCGTCATTTCTCTTCGGAAAGTTGCGGTTGAAAGACGAAATGATGGAGTTCTTCTCTCCCTGCTTGATGTCGTCGCGCTTCCACTGGCCGATGCAGGGTCCGCACGCGTTTGCCAGAACCACCGCGCCGATCTTTTCCAAGGCCTCCATCTGGCCGTCGCGGCGGATCGTCTGGTGGACCTGCTCGCTTCCCGGTGAAACCATCATCGGTACGGCGAGCTTCAACCCCCTGGCGGCCGCCTGCCGCGCGACCTCCGCGGCGCGTCCCATGTCCTCGTAGGAGGAATTAGTGCAGGAACCGACGAGCGCGAAGGTAAGGTTGTCCGGGTAGCCCTCCTTCGGCACGGCATCTTTAAGCTCGCTCAACGTCCGCGCGAGGTCTGGCGTGTGCGGCCCGACGACGTGAGGTTCCAGCTTCGAAAGGTCAATCTCGATTACCTGGTCGAAGAACTTCTCCGGCGAGGCCGCGGCC
>JBBIMN010000247.1:0-3680 GCA_037444385.1 Acidobacteriota bacterium
GTCATCACTGCCGCGAGCCACGTTCTGGCCGGGCTTGCACGGCGTCCCGCGCTGGCGAATAAGTATGGTTCCAGCCTTCACGAGCTGGCCGCCAAAACGCTTCACGCCAAGCCGTTGCGAGTTGCTGTCCCGGCCGTTCCGAGAGCTGCCCTGTCCTTTTTTGTGCGCCATGGCGTTACTCCTTGCCCAAACTACGCTATCTAAGTTCTCTGCCTTCGGTGTCGTCCCTGCTGCTCCGAAAGAAAAGAAGTCATTGATTTACCGGGAGGGCCATTCCCTCCCCCTCCACAGGCAAAGCCTGATGGAGGAACCCCCGCCCTTGGACGCCTTCTTCGCCTGCGGCTCGAATGCCTCCCAATTCCTTGTCAGGATTTAGAGGAGTCAGAGCGAGCAAAATCTGGACAACCATTTTCTGCGCCATCCTGGCCCCAATCACGGGATAGGGAGCATGCTCAAGCCTTGGAAATTTCAAGGATTTCCACTTTGGTAAAAGGCTGGCGGTGGCCGTATATTTTCTTGTACTGTTTGCGGCGTTTCTTGTGGAACACCAAAACCTTTTTCAACTGGCCATCTCCCAAAACCTTGGCCGTGACCTTCACGTCTCCACCTTCGCCTGGAACAACAACCTGGTCACCGTCCACGAGCAGAAGCGCCGGGAACTCAACGGTAGCGCCTGGCTCCTGCCCCAGATTCTCAACCTTAAGCTTGTCGCCGGCGCTCACCTTGTGCTGCTTACCGCCGACCTTAACAATAGCATACATGACCACCTCCGACCGTACAAACCGGTAATTTACCAAAAAAACGCGCTGCTGTCAACTTCTTTGTGCCCTTCTGTCTTGCGCTTCTTTGTCTTTTGCGCTTTTTTTGCGCTAGGATTGAAAACCTCCTTCCGTCGAGTGAAAAGCTACGAGAGACCACGATAGCCTTCTCGTAGGCCGCCCCGTATTTGAAGCGCGTCTTCCGATTTCGGAACTCTCGGTTTATAATGCGCTAATGCGGCGGTTGCTGGTGGTGGCGGTTGTCGTTTTTTCGTTGCTCGGGGCGGCGCGGGGGGCACCGAGGGTATTGAAGACGACGCCGGAGGACGGGGCCACGGGCGTTGATCCGGCGGCTGCGATAACGGTAGTGTTCTCGGAGCCGATGGATCCAAAGAGTCTCGACCGCGAGGGGGTGGAGATCACTTACGCCGACAAGAACCTGCGCTTTTTCCGCGACCCGTTTCTGGACACCTCGTATACCTACGACGCCGAGACGCTGACGCTGACGATCAAGCCGCGTTCGCTACTTCCTGGGAAGCAGGTCCTCGTGTTGGTCACCTCCAAAGCCAAGTCGCTCTCCGGCGCTTCGCTATCTGGAACCGAAGAGCCGCGTTTCAAGCTCTCCTTCTGGACGGCACCCGCCGGTTCATGACAACCTGGTATGACTTCCTGTAGAATGGCCGCATGGGACGAGTGATGGCCATTGATTGGGGGAAGAGGCGCGTCGGGGTGGCGATTTCAGACCCTTCCGCCACGCTGGCGCGTCCCTTGCCGACGCTCGACGGCAGCTCGCCCAAGCGTCTGGTGGCGGAGTTGGCGGCTGCCGCTTCGCGCGAGGAGGTCGAGACAATCGTCGTTGGCCTGCCGGCAAACATGGATGGAACCGAGGGGGAATCGGCGCTCGAAGCTCGCCGCCTGGGCGCGTCTTTAGCGGAGAAACTCCCCTCGGCCAGAGTGGTTTTCGTTGACGAGCGGCTTTCAAGCCGCGAGGCGCGCGAAATCTTGATAGAGCACGGCGAGCATACGCAAAAGAAATCGGGGCGCGTGGATCAGGTGGCGGCGGCGCTTCTTCTCCAATCCTACTTGGATGGCCGCGAGGGGAAACCTTGAGCCGCCCCAGGATCACTCTGCTGATATTTGGAGCGGCGCTGGCCGTTGCCATACTGGCCGCGGCTTTGCTTCTGGCGTGGGACCTGCGCACGCCCTACAAGGGCTACGGCGACAAGGTGATTCTCGACGTTCCCAAGGGACGCCACGCCGGCGAGATTCTCGACGAGCTTTACGACCGGGGCGTAGTCCGTTTCCGCGCCTCCCTCAAGCTCGCCTATGCCGTTTCCGGCAGGCTCTCGACGCTGAAGGCCGGCAAGTATCTTTTCGACAAACCGCTCACTCCGTTGCAGGTGTTGGACAAGCTGCGCCGTGGCGACGTTTTGTACGCCAAATTAACTCTGCCCGAAGGGCTGAGGCTCGACGAGGCGGCTAGGCTATTTGAAGAGGAGGGGTTGGGAAAGAGCGCGCTGTTTATTCGCGCAATGGACGACCCTTCCGCGATTCGCGACATTGACCCGAAGGCCGAGAACCTGGAAGGGTATCTCTTTCCCGAATCCTACTACGTTGACCCGGGCACCTCCGAGCAGGCAATTGTCCGACTGCTTTCACACGCCTTCAAGGAGTGGTGGGCGCGCCATGAAGGCGAACTTTCTCCGGGTTTGACGGCGCGTGGCGCCGTGACGCTCGCGTCCATCATCGAGAAGGAGACAGCCGTTCCAACCGAGCGGCCTTTGATAGCGGGGCTTTTCATGAACCGCCTTCGGATCGGTATGCCGCTTCAGTCGGACCCGACGGTGGTTTACGCTTTGTCGCTCGCCGGCCTGTACCGTGGCCGCCTTACCAGGGAGGACTGGGGCTACCCAAACCCCTACAATACTTACCAGCACAACAGCTTGCCACCCGGGCCGATCTGCTCGCCGGGCCGGGCCTCGCTGGAAGCGGTCCTCCATCCGCGTCTTTCGCCTTACCTTTATTTCGTGGCGAAGGACGACGGCAGCCACGCCTTTTCAGCAACGCTCGACGAACACAACAGGGCCGTGGCGCGCTACCGCAACAACCGCTACAACGGGAAGAGAAATTGATGGCTTTGCGCGTCGTTCTCGTGCGCCCAAGGTCGCCCGGCAACATCGGTTCCGCGGCGCGGGCCATGAAAAACTTCGGCATAAACGAGCTTGCCCTGGTTGACCCGCGCCTTCACCGTGCCACTGATACGCCTGGAGAAGAGCCTCGCTTCGAGACCGAATCGCGCCGCATGGCGTGGCACGCGTCGGACATTCTCGATTCAAGCCGCACGTTCGCGGCGTTGAACGAGGCGGTCTCCGATTGCGCGCTCGTTCTGGCGACCGCGCCACAGCCGATGGCGCGGATGCGCGCGCTTGACCCCGAAGAGGCGGCCTCCGCTCTAACGCTGCGTTCTAAAAGCGCGCCTTGCGCGATCATCTTCGGCTCGGAATCGTCGGGATTGACCAGCGACGAGACGGCGCTATGCTCTGGCGTGGTTGTAATTCCAACGGACTCCGCCTACCGGGACCTCAACCTGGCCCAAAGCGTTGCTGTCATCTCCTACCTCTGCTTCAGGGCGGAGCGGAAAACCGTGGGCCGTGAAGGCGAGCCCGGAACCGCGCCGGCGCTGCACGCGTTCATCGAGGAGACAGCCGGCACCATGCTCGAAGTGGCGCGCAGGGCCAGCTTCTTGAAACACGGCGGAGCTCCGGTGGAAAGAGAGCTGCGCCACCTCTTGCACCGGGCCGGCCTCAGCCGCCGGGAGGCGGAGATGTTTCGCAGCTTCTGGACGAGGCTTCTTGCCTGCCTGCCGCCGAAACCTGAACGGTGATTACATATCACTACTGTCCCAACGTTACTCGAATAGAT
>JBBIMN010000248.1:0-3646 GCA_037444385.1 Acidobacteriota bacterium
AAAATGTTCGAGCACAAGAGCGAGCCTCTTATGGAACGCAACCGTTTTCTAAGGCGAATGGCACGTCATGCCGCCATAGCCTTCTGCATCGTTGCCGGGTCTCTTCTGTTGGGCGTGGCCGGCTATCATTTTTTGGAGGACCAGAGCTGGGTTGATTCCCTCCTGAACGCTTCAATGCTGCTTGGGGGAATGGGGCCGGTTGGCGAGCTTCACACGACCGCGGGCAAGCTGTTCGCATCCTTCTACGCGCTGTTCGCCGGAATCGTCTTCATCGTTGCCGCCGGCGTTCTCTTCGCGCCGGCCTACCACCGATTCCTTCACAAGTTCCACCTGGACCTGGATGAGGCTGATGACGACGAACAACCGGATGAATGAGGGCCTTCGCGCCGTCGCGCTCCTGGAAGCGCTCAAAGGCGCGCTCGTGCTCCTGGCGGGATTCGGCCTGCTTGCGCTTCTGCACAGGGACGCCGAGGCCATGGCCGAGGCTCTGGTGGAACGGTTTCACCTCAACCCCGCCCACCGCTACCCTAAAATATTTCTCGCCCTAGCGGACAAGATAACGGACCGCCACTTGTGGCTCTTGGCAGCCGGCGCGGCCGCTTACGCCCTGATGCGCTTTATCGAAGCCTTCGGCCTTTGGCGCGCCCGCGCTTGGGCCGAGTGGTTCGGCATACTTTCAGGCTGCCTCTACATCCCCCTGGAGATTTACGGACTGTTGAACCGGTTCAGCCTGGCCAAGCTCATCATGCTCGTTGTTAACCTGGGCATCGTCGCCTTCCTGGCCCGTGTACGCTGGATAACCGAGGCGGAGGGCACTGAGCTATGAGTTGTTTGACAAGGGCTTGAGCCTCGAACCGCATAATGCTACATTAACGTATGGTGGAATTCCGCGGCGGGGCGCGGTTGGGCGCCGCGCGCGGATGGTTAGTCAACCCGTGAAGAGAGACACCGGAACGATAGAAGGGGGTACCGATGGCAGACAAGAGAGCGGACCTTGCTGGACCTGGCATCAGCACGTATGAAGAGGTGGAGAATATCCTTCCCACCGGTTACGCGCCACTGCTCAACCGTCTTGACACGCAGAGGGCTATTTACGCTATCAAGCGCCGCATAGAGGACGGCCTGTGCAAGGAGCTCAACCTCAGCATGGTGCAGGTGCCCCTGATCGTGGACAAGGAGAGCGGCGTCAATGACTACCTGGATCGCGACGGCTCGCGCACGCCGGTCGAGTTTCCATGCGGGCTGGGAATCAGCCCCCGCATTACCGCGCAGGTTGTCCAGGCGGCCACCAAATGGAAGCGGATGGCTCTCAAGCAATTCGAGTGCAAGGTCGGGGAGGGCGTCTGCACGGACATGCGCGCGGTGCGCAAGGACTACTTCTTGGACCACGACCACAGCTCCTACGTTGACCAGTGGGACTGGGAGCGGCGCATCACGGAGAAGGAGCGGAACCTCGAATACCTGAAAGACACGGTCCGCAGGATCTGGAAGGTCATCCGTGGCGCGGGCGTGCATGCTCAGCAGACGTTCCCCGCCCTGAAGAACCCGAAGTACCCGGACTTTCCCGAGGAACTCACCTTCATCCACGCAGAGGATCTGCTCGCGAAATACCCTGATTTACCGCGCAAGCAGCGCGAGACGAGGATCCTGCAGGAGCATCCGGCGGTCTTCATAATCGGCATCGGCTGGGTGCTCAAGGACGGCTATCCACACGAGATGCGCGCCGCGGACTATGACGACTGGGTCACGCCCACGGACAAGGAGACGGGCAAGGAGACGCACGGCCTCAACGGCGACATCCTCGTCTGGAACCCGGTTACCAAGCGCCGCCACGAGCTGACTTCGATGGGCATCCGCGTCACGAAGGACACGATGAAACAGCAGCTCGAGATCTCGGGCCAGCTTGATTTTCTCAAGCTTCCGTACCACCAGGCGATCATGAATGACAAGATTCCGCTCTCCATCGGCGGCGGCATCGGCCAGGCCCGCACCTACATGTACCTGCTGCGCACGGCGCACCTTGGCGAGGTGACGGTGACGGTGTGGCCGAAACAGCTCAAGGATATCTGCGCCAAGAAAAACATTCACGTCTTGGATTGATCGCTGGCACAGGCATGCGATTCCTGAGTCCACCCGCGGCGGCGCGAAAGCGCCGCCGCTTCGCGTTGGGTGCGGCGGCCGGGCCATGCTATGATTGCGGCGGAGGAGCAACATGCCCCGCCATTTCGACATTCTTATCGCCGACCCTCGCGCGGACGGTTATCTCAAACCTCTCGAGCATTACCTTGCCTCCGCAAAACCCCTATGGAATCTCATCCCCGCTCTCAACCTTCCACAAGCGAGGGCCGCGCTCGGCCGGCAACCCGCCGACGCGGCGGTCATCGCGGTTGAGTTCGCTCCTGGGGGGCGCGAAGGCGTCGAGCTGCTCCTCGCCGTCAGGCGGAGCCATCCCAGGATGCCGGTGATCCTCGTCTCCGACGCCACGGACGCTCGATCCCTGCGCGATGCCTTCCTCGCGAAGAAGACTCCAGAGGAGAACGCGCGCCAGGAAGTAGACCCCGAAGGCTTCCTTTTCCGCGACGAGATGGGCACCGGGAAAGACTTCTCGCCCGTAGAGCGGCTCGTGGAATCGGGCCTGCACAAGCACGGCCGCGTGGACAACGAGAAGGCCGTGCTCGTCACCCACGGCACCGACACCATGGCGTGGGGGCTGGCTTATCTGCGCTACGCGCTTAAAGATCTCACCGCGAACGTCGCCGTGACCGGGTCGCAGGTGCCGCTCGAAGGCTATTTTTCGGGATCGGACGCGCTTGGCAACCTTAAAACGGCGGTCTATTTACTCAACCGGCTTCGCCCCGCCCGGATCTTCGCGGTTTTCGACAACGGCCGCCGCGTTTTCTCTGGACGCCTGACTAAGTACCGAAAGTGGGACACGGACGCTTTCGATGGAAGGGTGGCCGCAAGCGCGGGCGCCGAGGGCATAAGAGCCATGCGGCCCGACTGGGTGCTCATCCCCTACGAGGACCAGAAGCTGATGGAGCTTCACCTCATCAGGACCGGCGGCACTATAGAATCGTCGCGCGACGCCACCGGCCTTGGCGCCTTGAAGCCTACAGGCGATTTCGTCTGGAAATACCTTAACGGCTCCCTCTCCGGGGCCTTTGTCAACGCGCACCGCCACGATCTTTTCTCTCTCGACTCCTCCAACGTCTCTTACGAGGAGTGGGCCCAGATCGCGAAGTCCATCGCAGCCATTGGGGTGGCCAGCGCCGACACCGCGTTTGACCTCGCCGTACGGCCGGTCTTCGCCAACCCCCTTTTCACGACGGCAGAGTACGCGGCGCAGTTCGCCGCCTGCGGCCATGGGGCGATCTTCGCTGGCTATGGCGGCGGGAACGCCAACGTGCATGAGGGTTCAGCGCGATCGGTGCTTCCGGCGCTGCGTGAAGCCGTGGCGGAGGGGAAGCTTGTCGCGGTCACCTCCCAGGTCCCTCTCGAACCGTACGATGTGGAGTACGCAACCGGCCTGAGCCTGTTGGAGGCGGGCGGTTTCCCATGCGGCGACCTGCCACTGGCAGACGCGCAGGTCAAGCTCAGTTACCTGTTGGGCCATAGCGAGGA
Organism: Acidobacteriota bacterium; assembly: GCA_037444385.1. GTDB lineage: Bacteria > Acidobacteriota > UBA4820 > UBA4820 > DSQY01 > JAEMPZ01. The sequence goes on from JBBIMN010000248.1 coordinate 3,622, forward strand.
AGTTGATAGCGCCGCGGCGCAAACG
>JBBIMN010000249.1:0-3583 GCA_037444385.1 Acidobacteriota bacterium
AGCCGTTCCTCCGGCCTTGAACTCCGGCGCGCTCATGCGCAGGTGGTATGTGTTCGTGCCAAAGACATCGTTGCCCTTCACGTCCCTGATCAACAAGCCGACCGTGGGAAAAGGCATCGGCTCCAGCGCTCGCATGACTACGCGAAGCCTGGCCTGCTCGCCGGATAGGAAGGCCCTGGATTTTTCTCCCGCGGCGTTTAGAAGCTCGATCTCCTCCATCACGCAGCGCCCGTTGCCTGAACGCACGGTTGAAAAGCCTCTCTCGGTCTCGGTCCGTTTGATGGCGGCGTCGGCCTCTCTCTTCGCGATGAGCGCGTTATAAACGTCGAGGACTTCGTCAGGGGCGCCTTCCGCCGCCGCCGCGCCGCGGTCCAAAAGCAGGGCGCGATCGCAGAGCGACCTTACGGCGGTAGCATCGTGCGAGACGAAAAGCATCGCCGTGCCCGAAGCTTTGAATGCCCTTAACTTTTCAAAACATTTGTGCTGAAAGTAGGCGTCGCCGACGGCGAGAGATTCGTCAACTATGAGCACTTCCGGGCGGAAAGCGGTGGCCGTGCTGAAGGCCAGCCTCACCTGCATCCCCGAAGAGTAAGTGCGAACGGGCTGGTCCATGTAATCGCCTATTTCCGCGAAGGATTCCACCTCTGGAATAAGTTGCCCTGTCTCCTGGACGCTCAACCCCTGCAGGCGCAAAGCGAGGGAGGCGTTCTGCCGCCCAGTGAAGTCGGGATGAAAGCCTAGGCCCAGTTCAAGCAAGGCGGAGCATCGGCCTTGGACCGTGAACGCTCCTTCCGACGGTGCGACGACGCCGGACAGAATCTTCAAGAGCGTGCTTTTCCCAGAGCCGTTATGGCCGATGATTCCAAAACACTCGCCTGGGGCGACCGCCAAATTCACGTTGCGCAAGACCCATCGCGGATCGTGGCGCTTCAGGCGTCCGAGCGTGGCCCACTCGATCAGGCGCGCCGAGGGATGGCCGTACCTCTTGTACATCTTGCCAAGGTTTATGGACTCCACGACGTTTGTCATAGCTGGTCCACCAATTCGCCCGACAGGTTGCGGAAGGCAACGTAACCCAACGCGAGAAAGAGCGCAGCAAGGGCCGCCAGGGGGACAAGAGAACTCCATGACGGCCAGGCGCCTTTTAACACCACGTCCTGGTAGGCAAGCACCAGCTTCTCCATCGGGTTGAAATCCAAAGCACCGCGCACGGAGGTGGGGACGATGGCGGCGGGATATACTATTGGCGTCAGCCAGAACCAGAACTGCAACGCTACTCCCGTGATGTGGCCGGTGTCCCTGAAAAAAACGTGGAACGTTCCCAAGAGAACGCCGAGGCCCACGGCAAGGGCCTGCTGTAGCAAGAGGAGCGGAAGGAATGCCAGTAGCGCCGCTCCGGGCCAGCGGCCGGAGATGGCGAGCAATCCCAAAAAAAGGGCGAAGAGGATGACGAAGTTGACCGCCGCCGAGAGAGCCGAAGCGATGGGAAGGCTTGAGCGCGGGAAGGCGGCCTTCTTTATCAACCCGCCTTGCTCCACAAAGACGGTCTGGCACCTCGTCACCGTCTCCAAAAAGAGCGTCCACGGGAAGAGGCCGGCCATGAGGAAAAGCGAGTAGGCGAGCGGATCGTTGCTGCCCTGAAGGCGCGCGCTCATCACTTGGGAGAAGATCAGGGTGTATATGGCGATCATCAAGAGCGGCACGGCCACCGCCCAGAAGGTCCCCAGAAGCGATTGCAGGTAACGGGAGCGAAAATCCCTTTCCACCATGCCCGCGATAAAACCGCGGTAGGCCCACAAGGAACGGGTCATCGCCAATGGTCCGCCCTTGCGAGCCAAACTGTCCATCCGCAGTTTCACTCCACGGTGACGCTTTTGGCGAGGTTTCTGGGCTGGTCAACGTCGCAGCCGCGCTTCACGGCGACGTGATAGGCCAGCAGTTGAAGCGGAATGACGTTGATCACCGGCGCCAGCAGGGGGTCGCACACGGGGACTTCAAACACCACGTCGCTGACGGCCCTTATGCGCGTGTCGCCTTCCTGCGCCACGGCTATGACTTTGCCATCTCTCGCCTTGACCTCTTCCAGGTTAGAGATGATCTTGTCATACACGGCATCACGAGGCACGAGGGCGACTACGGGCATCTGGGCGTCAATGAGCGCGATGGGACCGTGCTTCATTTCACCCGAAGGGTAGCCCTCCGCGTGAATGTAGGAAATTTCCTTGAGCTTCAGGGCACCTTCAAGAGCGATGGGGTAGTTAATGCCACGGCCAAGGTAGAGGAAGTTCTCGTGGCGCATGTACTGGCGGCTGGCCTCCTCTATCTGCTCCTCGAGGCCAAGCGCCTGCTCCACCTGGGAGGCCACGCGCTGAAGCGCCTCTAGGTGCGACGCCATCACATCCTTGGCGAGCGTGCCACGGCACTGCCCAAGATAGAGAGCCAGCAGGTGCAGCGCCATGAGCTGCGTGGTGAAAGCTTTCGTGGAGGCGACGCCGATCTCCGGGCCGGCGTGGGTGTAGACGGTGCCGTCCGCGTCTCTCGTGATCATTGAGCCCACTACGTTGCAGATGGCGGCGGTGCGCGCGCCTTTGGCCTTCGCTTCACGCAAGGCCGCCAGCGTGTCGGCGGTCTCGCCGGACTGCGAGATGAAGACGCAAAGGGTGTTGGAATCAACCATCGGGTCGCGGTAGCGGAACTCGGAACCGTAGTCCACCTCGGCGTGAATGCGCGCGAGCGACTCGATCATGTACCTCGCGCAAAGGGCCGCGTGCCATGACGTGCCGCAGGCCACGAGCATGACGCGCTCTATTGACCGCGCCGCCTCTTCGGGCAGGTTGATCTCTTCGAGGTGGACCCTGTTGGCGTCCAAGGAGAGACGCCCGGCCAATGTATCGCGGATGGCCCTGGGCTGCTCGAAGATCTCCTTTTGCATGAAGTGCTTGAAGCCGGCCTTTTCGGCCTGTATCGGGTCCCAGGTTATCCTTGACGGGGCCTTGATGACGGGCGCGCCTTCAAAGGCAGTGATCGCGGCCGATTCCCTCGTCACCACCGCGATTTCCCGGTCGTCAAGGAAGATCACGTTTCTCGTGTGCTGGAGAATGGCCGGAATGTCGCTGGCCACGAAGTTTTCGCCCTCCCCAAGGCCTATGACTAAGGGCGGCCCCATTCGGGCGGCCACGATCTTTTCGGGGTCCTTCGCGCTCATCACGGCTAGAGCGAAAATGCCTTTGAGCCGCGCGCAGACATTCCGCATCGCTGATTCGAGGTCCTCTCCATTTTCTTCAAGCAGGTGTGCCACGACTTCGGTGTCTGTTTCCGTTCTGAAGACGTGCCCCTTGGCGACAAGCTCGCGTTTCAGCTCGGTGTAGTTCTCGATGATGCCGTTGTGCACGACGACGATCTCGCCGGTGCAATCAACGTGTGGATGGGCATTTTCCTCCGTGGGCCTGCCGTGGGTGGCCCAGCGGGTATGGCCGAGGCCGTAAGAACCCGTCATCGGGTGAAGCCTGAGCTTCTCCTCGAGGTTGCAGATTTTGCCCGCCGCGCGCTCGGAGCGCAGCTTGCCGTTTTCGTACGTCACGAT
>JBBIMN010000250.1:0-1753 GCA_037444385.1 Acidobacteriota bacterium
GGAGATGTACGGCATGATGATGGCCGCGCAGATCGGCCTCGGGCTGGCCTACCTCTTGTAGCCATCCGTTCGATGGAGGCACGTTGCTGGTTTCGCTCATCGCCGCCATGGCGCGGAACAGAGTGATCGGAAATCACGGCGGGGTCCCGTGGCGCCTGCCCGAGGATCTGGCCTACTTCAAGGAAAAAACTTGGGGGCATCCTGTAATCGTTGGCCGAAAAACGTGGGAAACGCTGGACGGCCCGCTTGAAGGGCGAGAGCTGACGGTCCTTTCAAGAGAGCCCGGCTACCGCGCGCCAGGATGCAGAGTGGCCAATACCATCGAAGAAGCGCTGGCTCCCTACCAGGAAACGCCGTTGGAGGTCTTTGTCGCGGGCGGCCAGCAGATATATGAGCTGGCGCTGGCGTTGGCCGGCCGGCTCTACCTTACCATTGTCGAAGGCGAATGCGGCGGAGACGCGTTTTTCCCCCGGTTCGACGAGAATGATTTCTCGCTCGCGTCGGAGAGTAAGCCGGCATCGGGGCGGTGCCGTTTCGTTGTGTACGAACCTTCCTCCAGGAGGCTGAAATGACCGAGCGGATCAACAAGCGCTGGCGGCTCGCCGCTTATCCCAAAGGAATGGTTGACGAGAGCGCGTTCCAGTACATGGAAGCGCCGGTGCTGCCCCCGCAGGAAGGACAGGTGCTGGTAAAAGTCATCTGGCTCTCCGTTGACCCTTACGTGCGGGGGCGAATGAGCCCGGTCAAGAGCTACGCCGATCCGATGAAAGTCGGCCAGACGATCACGGGCCAATCCGTGGGGGAGGTGCTCGAATCGCGCCACGCGGGTTTCCAGAAGGGGGACCTGGTGCTAGGCTTCACTGGCTGGCAGAGCTACGCGGCGATGGATGGCGCCGAACTTCAGAAGGTGGCGCTTCGCGCCTTGAAGGCCTCTTATGCTTTAGGCGTTCTTGGAATGCCTGGATTGACGGCTTACTTCGGGCTGCTGGAGGTGGGCAAAGCCCGCGAGGGCGAGACGGTCCTTGTTTCAGGCGCGACCGGAGCGGTGGGGTCCGCCGCTGGGCAGATTGCCAGGATCAAAGGCTGCCGCGCCGTTGGCGTGGCGGGTTCGGACGAGAAGGTTGCATGGCTGACCGGGAGCCTCGGTTTCGATGCGGCCGTAAATTACAAGGCCCATCCCGGCCTTCGCGAGGCTCTTCTAGGCGCGTGCCCCAAAGGTATTGATGTCTATTTCGACAACGTGGGCGGCGCCGTCAGCGACGCCGCGATCGGGCTGATCAACCAAAAGGCGCGCATCGTCGTTTGCGGCCAAATCGCCCACTATAATGCCGAGAACCCGCCAAGGGGCCCGCGCATTCTCGCGGCGCTGCTTGTAAACAGTGCCCGCGCCGAGGGCTTCATCGTCTACGAATATCAACAGCGTTTTCAGGCGGCGCTGGTCGAGCTTCAGCGGTGGATGGCCGAGGGCCGCCTGAAGGCCAAGGAGACGATCATAGAAGGCATCGAAAACGCGCCGAAGGCCTTCATGGGCCTTTTCGAAGGCGCCAACACTGGAAAGCTCCTGGTGAAGGTTGGCGATATAGAATAGGGAGAAGGGCGGTGGGCTCGACCGTTACGCTCGTTGGGTTCATGGGGAGCGGCAAGAGCACGGTTGGCCGTGTTCTGGCAATGCGCTTGAAGTGGCCCTTCAAGGACAGCGACGCGGTTGTCGCGGACCTTGAAGGGATGCCGATCGCGGAGATTTTTCGCGCCA
>JBBIMN010000250.1:1763-3574 GCA_037444385.1 Acidobacteriota bacterium
CGAGTAGCCAATCTGCCGCGCCTTGACCACCAGCTTGAGCGGCGCGTCATCCTCTCAACGCCCGAAGAGGGCGAAAGGGTCCTGGCGGTTGGCGGAGGAGGCTTCACGCCAGAGACCATTCCCTTCCTGAACCGCCTGGGGCCTACGGTTCACCTGGATCTGACTTTTCAGGAGGTAATCAGGCGCATAGGCCATGACGCCAGGCGCCCGCTGGCAAAAGACCCCGGCCTCTTCGGGCTTTTCATCAAGAGGCGCGCGCTCTACTCCCGCGCCAGCCACCGCGTCTGGACCGAGAACCTCACCGTGGACGAAGTGGTTGACGCCGTGATGCGACTGGTCTAATCTGCCCTTTGAGACTAGGATAGGCTCTTAATGGCGAGCAGGCGCTTTCTGATTCTTTCGGACATCCACGCCAACCTCGAGGCTTTGTCCGCGGTGTTGCGGGCCGTCAGCCGCCGCCGGTACGACAAGGTGATCTGCCTTGGCGACCTCGTCGGCTACGGCGCCAACCCCGACGCGGTGGTCAGCCGGCTGAGAAAAATTCCAAGGCTTGTCGTCGTCCGCGGCAACCACGACAAGGTCGCCGCCGGCCTTGCCTCGCCGGACAACTTCAACATCGCGGCCCGGCGCTCCGCCCAGTGGACGGCTTCAAAACTCTCAAGAGAGAATCTCGCTTTTCTTCGGGATCTCCCCGTTGGTCCGGTTGACATCGGTTCCGGAATGGTGATCTGCCACGGCTCGCTTCTGGATGAGGACGCCTACCTTTTTTCCGATTACGACGCCTACGAGTTGTTTCGAACGTCCAGTTTCGCCGTTTGCTTCTTTGGCCATACCCACTATCCGTGCGCGTTTCGGCAGGCGGGAGAGGCGGTGGAGTTCGTCCAATTCAAAGGGGAAAGCTCCGAGCTGCTCCTGGACCGGGACGCCCGCTGCCTCATCAATCCTGGTTCCGTTGGCCAGCCGAGGGACCGCACCCCGCTCGCCTCGTTCGGCGAGTACTATCCCGACGGCCGCCGTTTCGTGCTCAAGCGCATTCCATACGCTGTTGAAAAGACGAGGGCGAAAATTATCAAAGCCGGATTGCCGGAAAACCTCGGCAACCGCTTGCTGGTGGGGACATGATCATAGGGTTGAACACCCACGTCAGCCATGAAGGCAACGACTATCACGTCCAGATCGAAGACCTGGACGCCACCCGCGAACTGGAGGTGCGCGTCTATCTGGCCGGGCGCGTCGCGTTCCAGAAGCGCCAAAGTTACGCGACGGCGGTAGAGGGGCTTGCGAACCCAAAACACATCGAGGCGGCGGTCCAGGAGGAGCTGGCCAAGCTATTCGCCATCGTCAAAGCGGCGATCGCCAAAGGCAGGATTCGGTAGCGCGGTTGCTGTCTGGAATCAGACCGATCCAAAATAACTCAGGCGCATCGCCGAAGAATCACGCCATTCCGCGGGAATGGCCGTCGCCGGCGCCGTCGGGCCAGATTCAACGCGAGCCGGGCCGCGCCGGAGGCGTACCTCTGTACGTTGAGGACGCGAGCCGGCGAGCAGTGACGACGCAGATGGTCCGCCGCCGCTTCGCGGAGGCGCGCATCGGCCGAAACGATCAAGCGAATTATCTCGGACACCAGTGACATGGAGTGCTTTCCACGAGTTTCAATCCGCCAATCTTTCGGATATGCTGTTTCTGGTGGAACGATGTTGAGCTCGCCTCCCACGCCGCCTCCCGATGCCCCCGGCTGCTACATCTTTCGCGGCAAGGGTGGCAAACCGCTTTACGTGGGCAAGGCAAAGAGCCTGAAGTCCCGCGTGGCG
>JBBIMN010000251.1:0-677 GCA_037444385.1 Acidobacteriota bacterium
TGACCATGACAGATCCTATCGCCGACCTACTCACGCGCATTCGCAACGGCCTCGCCGCCGGCCTGAAGGCGGTCGAGCTTCCATCGTCCAACCTGAAGGTGGAGGTCGTGAAGATACTTAAGGACGAAGGCTACGTCACCAACTACATGGTGACCGAGGACGGCAAGCAGGGCGTTCTCAGGGTTGACCTGAAATACCGCGATGACGGCAGGCCCGTGATTGACGGCATCGAAAAGATTTCCAGGCCCGGCCGCCGCTACTACGCCGGCAAGGGCGAAATCAGGCCCGTTCTCGACGGGCTGGGCATCAGCATCCTCAGCACGTCGCAGGGGCTCAAGACCGACAAGGCCGCGCGCCGCGAGGGCATCGGCGGCGAAGTCCTCTGCAAGGTCTGGTAAGGGAGGTAAGGATACCATGTCGCGTATCGGTAAGCAGCCCATTCCAATCCCGAAGGCGGTGAAAGTCGCCGTGGGCGAGGGCGTCGTCGAGATACAGGGCCCTAAAGGCAAGCTCAACACTTCCGTTCCCACTCTAGTCGGTTGCCGCGTCGAGGGCCAGATCCTTCTGGTCGCCCGCGAGAATGATACGAAGTCCGCGCGCGCCCTTCACGGCCTGACCAGGGCCCTTTTGGCCAACGCCGTAAAGGGAGTCACTGAGGGGTACAAGAAAGAGCTTGA
>JBBIMN010000251.1:687-3494 GCA_037444385.1 Acidobacteriota bacterium
GCGTTGGCTACAAGGCCAACGTCGAGGGACGGAAGGCGGTCTTCAACATAGGCTACTCGCACCCCATCGAACTGCCCATTCCCGACGGCATCCAGATCACGATTGAAAAGAACACCCACGTGACGGTCACCGGTTTCGACAAGCAGCTCGTTGGCCAGGTGGCGGCCAAGATACACGCCTTCAAGAAGCCCGAGCCTTACAAGGGCAAGGGCGTCATGTACACCGGCGAACACATAATCCGCAAGGCTGGAAAAGCCGCGAAATGAGCGAGGGCAGACGTCATGGCGAACCACCGTATTCTTGACAGGAAGCAGAAAAGGGACTGGCGGCGCATCAGGATCCGCAAGCGCATCGAAGGCAGCGCGGAAACGCCGCGCCTTTGCGTTTACAAGAGCCGCAAGTACATCTACGTTCAAGCGGTGGACGACGTGGCTTGCGTCACGGTGGCCTCCGCTTCATCCCTGGAGCCTTCCCTGAAGGGCGCGCTCAAGACATCGGGCAAGCACGTTTCCGTGGCCCTCGAACTGGGGCTGCTGATAGGCGAGCGCCTCAAGGCCAAGGGGATCGAGAAGGCCGTTTTTGACCGCGGCGGATACGGTTACCACGGCCGCGTCAAGGCCCTTGCCGAAGGCGCCCGCAAGGGCGGCCTGAAGTTCTAGGAGGAACCTCTATGGAAGATCGCAACGCTAGCGCAAGCGAGTTCAAGGACCACGTGGTCCAGATCCGCCGCGTCACCAAGGTCGTCAAGGGCGGCAAGAATTTCTCCTTCTCGGCGCTGGTGGTGGTTGGCGACGGCAAGGGCCGCGCCGGCTACGGCCTCGGCAAAGCGCGCGAAGTTCCCCTCGCAATCTCGAAGGGCATGGAGCAGGCGAAGCGCCGCATGGTGGCCATCCCGCTGCAGGGCGGCACGCTTCCCCACTTCGTGGAGGGGCGCTTCGGCGCGGGCCGCGTCGTTCTCAGGCCGGCTTCCAAGGGAACCGGCGTCATCGCCGGCGGCGCCGTGCGCGCCGTGATGGAGGTAGCCGGGGTTCAGGACGTGCTGACGAAGTGCATCGGCACCAATAACCCTCAAAACGTCGTGAAGGCGGCTTTCCAGGGCCTGCGAAAGCTTCAGAGCCCCGAGTCGGTTGCCCGCAAGCGCGGCAAAACGCTGGAAGAGATTCTGGGGTAAGGCCATGGTCACTAAGAAGAAGAAAGAGGCCCACGTGGTTGTCACCCTGGTGAAGCGCCCGTCCACGGAGAAGCTGAGAAAGATCGCGTGGAGCATGGGGCTTCGTAAAATGAACGACACCAAGCGGTATCCGGACAGGCCAGAGATCCGCGGGATGATCTTCGCGGTCAAACACCTGCTGTCCGTGACCGAGGAAAGCTGAGGGGGCTTCAATGCTTTTGAGCGAGGTTAGTCCCGCAAAGGGCTCGTGCAAGAAACCCAAGCGCGTGGGCCGCGGCCCCGGTTCAGGCCACGGCAAGACGGCCTGTAAAGGCGAGAAAGGCCAGCGGTCGCGCTCCGGCTTTCATCAGTACGCCGGCTTCGAGGGCGGCCAGATGCCATTGAAGCGCCGCCTGCCGAAACGGGGGTTCACGAACATTTTCGCGGTTGGCGTCCAGATCGTGAACCTTGAAAAGCTCGGCCGGTTCGGCGCTGGCGCCGAGGTTGACCCCAAACTCCTGGCCAAGGAGGGGCTCATCGCCTCGGCGGGCCGCCCCGTCAAGGTCTTGGGCAAAGGCAAAGTTGACAAGGCGCTCGTGGTAAAGGCGAACGCCTTCTCCGAGAGCGCGAAGACGGCCATTGAGAAAGCCGGCGGCAAGGCCGAGGTGGTGTAGCCGTGATAGACGCCTTCCAGAACATCTTCCGAATCCCGGACCTGCGCAAGAGGGTGATCTTCACCTTCCTGCTGCTCGCCGTCTACCGCGTCGGCGCTCAGATCCCCACTCCAGGTATTGACGCGCTCGCGCTGCAGGAGTTCTTCAAGCAGTACGCGTCGGGCGTGCTGGGCTTCGTCAACCTCTTCTCCGGCGGGGCTCTGGCGCGTTGCACCATCTTCGCCCTGGGCATCATGCCGTACATCACCGCCTCCATCATCTTCCAGCTTCTGGGGGTCGTCTGGCCCTACATCGAGAAGCTGCAAAAGGAGGGCGGAGCCGAGGGCAGAAAGAAGATTGTCCAGTACACGCGTTACCTCACGATATTGATCTGCGTGGTTCAGGCGCTTGGCATCTCCTTCTGGCTTAAAGGGCTCGTAGCTCCTGGCAGCGGCCAGCGGATCGTGCCCAACCCTGGCGCCTGGTATCACGTCTCGGTGATCATCATTCTCACGGCCGGCTCGGTCTTCGTCATGTGGCTGGGCGAGCAGATCACGGCGCGGGGCATCGGCAACGGCATTTCGCTGATGATCTTCGCGGGCATCGTGGTGGGCCTGGTCCCGGCGATCGTCAGGACGTTCCAGAAGTGGGCCCAGGGCGACCTCAATCTGTTCGTGATCGTCATTCTGATGGCTTTCATGCTGGCTGTCGTGGCCTTCATCGTTTACTTCGAGAGGGCGCAGCGGAAGATTCCCATCCAGTACGCCAAGCGGATGGTCGGCCGGAGGATGGTCGGCGGGACCGCGGTGTACTTCCCGCTGAAGCTCAACCCGGGCGGCGTCATGCCGATCATCTTCGCCGTCTCCCTTTTGGCCGTGCCACAGACGATTCTCCAGTTGCCGGCGCTCTCGCAGTATGAATGGGCAAGAACGCTGGCGTCGTACTTCGGTTACGGCTCGCTGACGTATCTCGTCCTGTACGCGGTAATGATCATACTCTTCGCT
>JBBIMN010000252.1:0-3487 GCA_037444385.1 Acidobacteriota bacterium
CGGCGTGAAGGCGAGCGTCAAGTGCGACGCGCTGATGCTCGACGAGAAGAGCCGTTCCGACACCTACCCGACGATGGAGATCGGCGAAGAGGACGTGGCGGTTGCCCACGAGGCCACCGTGGGGAAGATCAGCGACGAGGAGCTTTTCTACCTCCAGTCGCGCGGGCTGAGCGAGGCGGACGCGACGGCGATGATCGTGCAGGGCTTCATCTCACCGTTCGTCAAGGAGCTTCCGATGGAGTACGCCGTCGAGATGAACAGGCTGATCGCTCTCGAAATGGAAGGAGCGGTGGGATGAGCGAGTCGGCCGTGCTGAAAGAGACCCCCGCCGTCAATTACGAGGAGGCCGCGCGCGCGGCCAGCAAGGCACTGGGAGAGCCGGCGGCATTTCTCGAAAGGCGGCTCGAAGCGCTCTCAAGATTCGATCCCACGGCGCTTCAGGATAACCGCTACACGAGGCTTCAGCCTGACTGGGCCTCGATGCGAGTGGCCCCGCCGCTCATGATCCACGCGGCTCCGCCCGTGGGCGAGGCCGCGCTTCTTTCGCCGAACTCAGGTCTTCTTTCGGAGCGCCTTCGCACAACACCGGCCTCGCTGGACAAGTTGAAGGGCGGTGCATCACCTTGGGATCCGTTGGTGTTGGCCGCTTTGCGCGAGGGCGTATCGCTTGTTTACCAGCCTGGCGAGAAGAGGGATCGGCCAGACTACGTGGCTTTCGGCAATCCCGGCGGCCTCGTGCCGGAACCGCTTCTTATTGAAGTTGGCGGGCGCGCCGAGGCGGCGGTCTTTCTGCACTGGAAGGGCGAAGGCGAGCCGTCGCTGCACCTTTCATTGCTCTCTGGCACGGTGGGGGCGGGCGCGAAACTCAAGGTTTTCGTTCTCCACGACCAGCCTTCCTATCACCATGCGCTCAGCGTCAACGTGCGCCTGATGAGAGACGCGTCGGCCGAGTTTTTCGGCGCGTGGATGGGCGGGCCGTGGACCGTGATCAGGGGGCGGGCCGAACTGCTGGAGCCGGGCGCGTCGTGGCGTGAGACCGAGATCACCGCGCTGGACGGGAAGGAGCACCACGATTGGGACGTGCGCGTGCGTCACGGCGCCCATCACACTCAAAGCGACGTGCAGGCCAAGAGCGTTCTCTCCGGTCGTTCGCGGGCCGTGCTGACCGGCGACATTGATATGGAAAACGAGGCGGCGAAGGGCGACGCGCGGTTGGAAAGCCACATCCTGCTGCTCTCGCCAGGCGCCCGCGCCGACAGCATACCGGGCCTTGAAATCAAGGCGATGGACCTCAAGGCGTCCCACGCGGCCAGCGTCGGAAGGCCAGACGAACAGCAGGTGCTCTACCTCGAAAGCCGGGGCCTTGACGAAGCGCAGTCCCGTCGGATGGTCGTCGAGGGATTTTTGAAGAGCCTCATCCAGAGGGCGCCCTTCGGCTTTGTGGAGAGCGTTGTTGACGAGGCCTTGGAGCGAAAGCTGGGAGCGTGACCGAAGATGACAAACGACGCGTTCAAGAACGACCTGCTGGATGTTGACCCTTTGATGATGGACATTCGGGGAGCTTGAGGGCGCCAACGTCGTTTACGAGGAGGGCAACCCCTCCTGCGGAGACCAGTTGAAGATCATGCTGAAGACGAAGGACGGAGTCATCGAGGACATCAAGTTTTCCGGCAAAGGCTGCATCGTCAGCCAGTCGGCCGCCTCGATTCTCACCGATCTGGTCAAGGGAGAGAAGCTCGAACGGGTGCGTGAACTGACGAAGGACGAGATGCTCGAAAACATAGGCATCCCCATCGGGCCGATGCGCGTTAAGTGCGCGCTGCTGGCGCTGAAGGTTCTCAAGGCCGGCGTCTACGGCCAGGCCTCATGGCCCGGAGAAGAGGAAGATTGAATGGCTGAATGGATCGAGGTGGGGAAGGTTGATGAAATCGGGCCTGCGGGCCTGGCGGTTAGAGCCGGTAGCGAAGAGGCGCTTCTCGTTCGCGACGGTGGCAAAATCCACGCACTCGCCGCCCTGTGCAGCCACCAGGAGATGGGGCTTCAAGGCGGCCACGTTGAGAGCGGAGCGTGGGTCTGCCCGCACCACGGCGCCAAGCTTGATCTTGCGACCGGCGACGCGCTTTCGATGCCCGCCATTGAAGCCATTGACGTTTTCGACGTGCGAATTGAAGACGGCAAGGTTTTTCTGGCCGTCGCAAACAGCGAGCTGGTGAGGATTGAGCAATGATGGAAGCCCTGCCAGAAGTGTCCGGCGTGCCGTTCGACGTGGGCAAAATCCGCCGCGATTTCGCGGTCCTTGAGAGAAAAATCCACGGCCATCCCCTCTGTTACCTGGATAACGCCGCGACGAGCCAGCGCCCCAAGGCCGTGGTTGACGCGATCGTCGAGTCTCTGACCTGGTCCAACGCCAACATTCACCGCGCCATTCACACGCTGGGCTACGAGGCGACCGTCGCTTATGAAGAGGCGCACAAGAAGGTAGCGCGCTTCATTAACGCGAAGAGCTGGCGCGAGATCGTCTTCGTCAGAAACGCCACGGAGGCTCTCAACCTCGTAGCCGGTTCGTGGGGATTGGCCAGCCTCCGGGCTGGAGACGAAGTGGTCCTGACGACCATGGAACACCACAGCAACATCGTTCCGTGGCAGCTTCTAGCCGCCAGGCTCGGCTTTGTCATCAAGTTCATTCCGGTCACGGCGGAAGGCGTTCTCGGCCTTGACGCCGCCTCGCGCCTGATCACCCGCAAGACCAAACTGGTGGGCGCGGTCCACGCGAGCAACGTGCTGGGGGCGATCAATCCGGTGGCCGATCTTCGCGAAATGGCGCATAAAGCCGGGGCAAAGTTTCTGCTTGACGGCGCGCAGAGCGTCCCGCACATGGCGGTTGACGTGCGGGCGCTGGACTGCGACTTTTTCGCCGCCTCCGGCCACAAGATGTGCGGCCCGACGGGAATCGGCTTTCTCTACGCAAAGAAGGATCTGTTGGAGGCGATGCCCCCGTTTCTCTCCGGCGGTGACATGATCGCGACCGTCACCACAGAAGGCTCGACGTGGAACGAGCTTCCCTGGAAGTTCGAGGCTGGAACCTCCGCCGTTGCCGAAGGGATAGGACTCGGAGCGGCGATTGATTATCTTTCAAACCTCGGCATGGACAACCTGTTCTTGTACGAAAAGGAACTTGGGGCCTACGTTCTTGAAAAGCTTCGCGCCCTCGATTACGTCACGCTTTACGGCCACAAAAGGGGGGAGAGCCTCGCGGTCTTCTCCTTCAACCTCGACGGAGTCCATCCACACGACGGCGCCAACCTTCTCGACCGGCTCGGCATCGCCGTGCGCTCGGGCCACCACTGCGCCCAGCCGCTGATGAACGCCCTGGGCATGGACAACACCCTTCGCGCCAGCTTCTATTTCTATAACACGAAGGAAGAGGCGGACCGCCTCGTCCACGCCCTTGGAGAACTAAGAAAACTGTTCAGCAGGTAAATAGAGT
>JBBIMN010000253.1:0-2775 GCA_037444385.1 Acidobacteriota bacterium
CCTTGCCCGCAAAGTCCGCGAAATCCTCGACCGCAAAGGCGAAGAAGGCGGATGAGAGATGGATGTAAAATGATAAATCACGCCTGTCCGAAACAACTTTTCTAGGAGCCGCCATTCAGATCGCATTCCGAAGCGGGGAATGCGCGTCCCGGCGCGCCGCGCTGGCGCGCTCCCCGTACGGGGGCTCGGCCGCATCTGGGCGGGCGGGGGGTCCTCCAGCCCAACGCTCCTGCCCGCGCCGCGTTGCCACGCGGTGCGCCAGGCTTGCCATTCGGGCCGGGCACCCACCGCCTGCGGGGCGCGAAAGAAATGCTCTCCACCCTCCACTCTGATAAGATGGCCTCTGGAGTGCTGATGGCCCGCAAGCCGCCGTACGGCGAATATTTCGATGACGCGGCCCACAAGGCGGTCTATTCGCGCGCGGCCTGCATATACAAGCGTGTTCCCGAGGGCGTCCTTTATCCGAAGTGCGAGGAGGACCTGGCCTGGGCGCTGGCACGCGCTGGGGAGCTTAAAGCTGGCCTCACGATGCGCGCGGGCGGCTCCGGCCTTGCCGGGCAGACGGTGGGGGAGGGGATCGTCGCCGACGTCTCCAGGTTCATGAACCAGATTATCGTCGTGGAGCCGAACAGCTATGAGGTAGTTGTAGAGCCAGGCGTGGTGCTCTCAGATCTTAACCGAAGGCTTGCACCGCTTGGCCTTTCGTTCGCTCCCGATCCCTCCAGCGCCGATTTCTGCTGCATTGGCGGGATGCTTGCCAATAATTCCAAGGGGCCGCGCTCGGTAAAGTACGGAACAACGGTACAGCACGTCAACTGGGTGCGGATGCTGTTGGCCGATGGGAGCGAGGTTCGCCTTGAGAAGGGCGGCCGAAGGCCCCTGGAATATTCGCATCCAGCGCTGAGGCGGGTCGCGGAACTGATACTCGCCAGCCGCGAGAAGATTGTCGCCCGATGGCCCCAAAGCCGCACCAATACATCCGGTTACAACCTGAAGGATTGCCTGCAGGACGATGACACCGTGGACCTGATGCCTCTATTCATAGGTTCGGAGGGAACGCTGGCGGTTTTCCTGGAGGCCGGCCTTCGCCTGACGCCGGTTCCTGCCCACCGTTCCCTTGCGATGGTAGAGTTCGCGAGCCTGGACGCGGCGGCAAATGCCGTGCTCGCTCTTTTGCCTTTCGGCCCGTCGGCTTGCGAGCTGATGAGCGAGACATTCCTCGACATAATCCGAAGCGGCGAGGGGCAGTTTCCGGTTGCATTGGACGCGCGCTCGAAGGCGATACTGTTGGTAGAGGCGGACGGATGGCAAACGGACGAGGCCGAAAGCGGGCTTGACCGCCTGCTTGCCGCGGCGGCGCCGCACGAGCCGGTGAGCCAGCGCCGCGCCGCAAGCGCCGTTGAGCGAGAAGCGATCTGGGCCTTCCGCAAGGCCGCGAGCCCGCTCTTGAACAGGGGCCGCGGAAAGCTGAAGTCTCTCCGCTTCATCGAGGACGGCGCGGTGCCTTCCGGGGCGATCCCAGCTTACGTTCAAGGCATGACCGGGATTCTCGGGGCGCGCAAAATTGAGACCGTAATTTTCGGCCACGCGGGCGACGGCAACTTTCACGTCAATCCATTCATGGACTTGACCGGCCAGAGGCACTATGAACAGATGCCGCTGATAGCGGGCGAAGTGGCGAAACTGCTTGCTTCGCTGAACGGCGCGCTCTCCGGAGAGCACGGCGACGGCAGGTTGCGAACGCCTTTTCTTCCGGTAGTCTATGGCGATTTAACGGGCCTCTTCCGTGAAATCAAGCTGGCGCTTGACCCTCTGGAGATTTTGAATCCGGGCATTGTCGCCCCGGCAAAGGCCGAACCAATTGCAACTGGCCTTCGCTTTTCTCCATCCTATCGCCGCGCGCCTCTTCCGGGGCGCCTTTCGGAAGAGGCTTGGGCCATCGAGGCAGAGCGCTGCCACGGATGCGGGACATGCCGGGATTTTTGCCCTACGGCGCAAGCGAGCGATTACGACCTCCTCTCCTCTCGCGGCAGAGGCCATCTTTTGCAGGCGCTTCTGGCAGGGGATCTCTCGGCCAAGGATGCCCGCCGCTCGAGCGCGGGAAAAATCTTCGATTCGTGCATTGGCTGCTCCCTGTGCGAAATTAATTGCCCCACGCACGTTGACATCGCGCCTCTCTCGGCGGTTTTCCGCGAGACCTTCACGCCGCCTTTGCAGAGGGCGAGGGACGCGTTTCTAGGCCGTGTTCCGTCCCTTGGGTATTCAGCCGGGCCAAAGGTGGCGAGGATGGTTCAAGTTACCGCCAATACGGCGCCGGCGCGCATCGTGAGCAGGGCCGCGCTCGGCATCCGGCGGGACATGCGCGCGCCGAAACCGGCTCCGGCCTTCGCCTTCGATCCCGGGCGGCTCTACCATTTTGACGGCAGTGGCGTAGGCAAGGCCGCGTACTTCTACGGATGCTTCGGTAGCACCTACAACCCCGAAGGGGAAGCGAGCCTGGCCGTTTCCGTGCTTCAAGCTCTCGGAGCCGAGGTCGTC
Source organism: Acidobacteriota bacterium (assembly GCA_037444385.1). Taxonomy (GTDB): domain Bacteria; phylum Acidobacteriota; class UBA4820; order UBA4820; family DSQY01; genus JAEMPZ01. Next base: position 2,539 of record JBBIMN010000253.1, read on the forward strand.
GTTCCGCCGCAGGCTTGTTGCGGCATTAGCAAGATGGCGCGCGGCCTTTTTGACGCCGTGGCCGAAGACGCCGCCCTCAACCAGCGCTCCTTCATTCCGTGGATCAGAAAGGGTTTCACGGTCGTGGTTTCCGCCCCTTCCTGCCTGCTGGCGCTATCGAAAGAGCAGCCAAGGTTCCTTCCGTCCATGGAAGCGGAGGAGTTGGCGCGAACGTGCAAGCCGCTCTTTGCGTACATA
>JBBIMN010000253.1:2785-3477 GCA_037444385.1 Acidobacteriota bacterium
GGGGTGATGGAGGCGCGACCGCTGAAGCTTCACGAAATCAAGGCGCGCGCTGTTTATCAGACCCCGTGTCATGGGGCGGCCACTGGAAGCTTTGAAGACGAGGTGGCGGTGCTCGGAATGATTCCGGGGCTTGAGGTCATTGACGTGACGGAGGAGTGTTGCGGCATGGGAGGCTCCTTCGGGATGGAGGCGAGACACGCCGAGCTCAGCGACGCGATGGCTTCGCAGCTCATGGAGCGCATCCGCAAAGCCGCGCCAGACTTCGTGGTGACGCCTTGCGGCTCGTGCAAGATCCAGGACGAGGCGCACCTGGCCTTCCCGGTGCTGCATCCGCTCGTGCTTGTCGCCAGAGCGTTGGGCGTCAGTTCATTTGGAGAAGGAGAGCGGTTATGAAGAAGATCATCTTTCTTGTCCTGCTGACCTCATTGGCCGTATCTTCTGGAAACTCCTTCGGGCAGGACGGCGGCCTTGCCGCCAGGTACGAGTCTCAACGGGCGAGAGTCATTTCATTATGGGACGCCAAACAGTACGCGCCGGCTGTTTCAATCCTGGAGGCCTTTTACGGGGCCGAGGGCTTTTCTTCGCTGGACGACAGCGTGCGGCAGGACATCCTTTACAATCTGGCGTGCGGAGCGTCTCGGCTGGGCGAGAAAAAAAAGGCGCTACGGTATCTCAGTGAGGCGATGGCCGCC
>JBBIMN010000254.1:0-3474 GCA_037444385.1 Acidobacteriota bacterium
ACTGAGGCTTCGGCCTCGCTGCTCTCCCATCCCCGCTCCGAAGAGGCCCTTCGCTGGACCGCCAGCATCACCGCCGCCGGAGTAGTAAGAGGGCCGAAGGCACACAATCCCTTTTCAGGCAAATGGCCATTGGGCGCAAATGCGTTATCCATCAACATCAGTCCTCCGTTACCCGTTTCAACCGCGGGATTGGGGCAACTCCTCCCTTTCCAGAATCCAGCGCGCCGCTGAATGGAGATCGGGCACCACGGCGCAAGGCTCGCACCGCCACTGTGCACGCTGGTGCGCAAGCTCCCCAAGCCCGTATCCCGTCAGCACCAGGATCCCGCTGGCTCCGCCCGCTTTCGCGAAGGCGACGTCGCTGATCTTGTCCCCCACGACGTAAGAACGCTGCAAGCCGAGTTTCAACTCCCGCGCTCCGCGCAAAAGCATTCCCGGTTTCGGCTTGCGGCAATCGCATTCGGCCCTCCACGGCGGCTCGCCCGCCGTAGGGTGGTGAGGACAGTAATAGATTGCGTCGAGCCTCGCCCCCAAGGCTCCAAGCATCTCCTCCAGCCTTGCAAGGACGGCCTTCAACACGTTCTCGCCGAAATAGCCCCTCGCCACGCCCGCCTGATTGGTCGCAAGGATGACGGGCACGCCGGCGTTGTTCAAAAGACGTATGCCCTCGGCCGCACCGGGGAGAAGGCTTAGGCGCGAGACGTGGTTGACGTAGCCCACCTCCTCGGTTATCGTCCCGTCCCTGTCGAGGAAAACGCCCCAATCCCGTTTGCAATCGCCTGCCGCCATCATGGTCTCACCGCCTCACTGTTTATCTTTCCTGGTTCCGGCCAGGTATTCAAGTATGAAGTATGAGGGATGAAGTATGAAGCGAGGCGCATCCATTCTCTCAAATAGCAAGGCGCCAACTTTTCTTCTTTTCCTCAATTGATCATTCATAATGCAACCTCCATACTTGCCTTGGCGTCTCGGTGGTAAAACCGCTTCTCCGCTTTATCACTCATCCGGCCCTTCCGGGCGCGTGCGCCAGCGGCGGTGCATCCAGAACCACGCTTCAGGGCGCGCGCGCACTGCGCCTTCCAGGCGGCGCGTCGCCTCGGCCGTTACCGCCAGGGCGTCCGCGTCGCGATCTCCGGTTTGAGGAACCTTCACCAAAGGCCCGTAAACGACGCGATATCCGCCTTCATCAGTCGGGGTCGCGAAGACCGGCAGCACTGGCACGTTTAGTCTCGCCGCGAGCGATCCCACCGCCGGCGTCGTAGCCGCGGGCCTTCCAAAGAAATCCACGAAAACGTGGCCCGGCTCGCCCATGTTCTGGTCAATGATGAAGGCTATGCCGCGCCCGTCTTTCAATCCTTTTAGCATTTCGCGCATCGCGTTGCGCTTGTGGACCACTCTGTTTCCCGTGCTCTCGCGAAGCCCGGCGAGAAACTCCTCCAGATAGGGATTGTCCACGGGCCTCGTCACCATCCAGAGCGGGTAGCCCAAGGCCGCCTGGAGGTGCGCCACCCACTCCCAGTTGCCGAAGTGGCCCGACACCAAAAAATATCCGCCGGGGTTTCGTGCCGCCTCCTGCAGGCAATCCCAGCCTTCAATCTTGGTGCGGCTTAATGCCTTGGGTGCCTCCTTGCGCTGCATGAGGATTTCGCACAACAACCGCCCCAGGTGTTCAAATGACTTTTTCGCGGCGCTTCCGCGCCACGCGGCATCTCTTGACGGCCACGCGCGTTCGAGATTTCTAAGCGCGATGTCGCGGTGGCGGGCATCCAGGCGATAGGCGAGCCTTCCAAGCCACTTGCCAAGCGACAGCCTTAAGCGAAGCGGCATGAGCCACAGAAGGGCGTAAACGGCCCTGACGGCGAACAGCTCGGCGAGCCACCTTGCGGGATGGCGCTCAGCCGAGGGCATGGCGCGCCTCCAAAACCGCGATGACGCGTGAAAAAACGGCGTCAACTCCGCCGGAACCGTCCACCTGCACGATTCTGTCCGGGAATTCCTTTGCCAGTGCCCGGTAGCCGGTGTCCACGCGCCGGTGAAAGGCGAGTTCCTCGGCTTCAAACCGGCCCTCTGCCGTTCCAAGCTCGCCGTTTCGCGACCTTGCCCTTGAAACGGCTTCCTCGGCTTCGAGGCGCAGCCAGATGGTCAAGTCGGGCTCAATGCCTGAAGCCGCTATCGAGTGCGCGGCCTCTATGGCAGCGCGCGGAAGGCCCCTGCCCCACGATTGGTAAGCCCTGGTCGCGTCGCCATACCTGTCACACAGAACCCATTCGCCACGATCGAGGGCGGGACGAATAACGCGGGCGACGTGCTCCGCTCGCTCGGCGGCGTAAAGGAGCAACTCGGTTTCGGGCACAACGCTGTAAGACTCCGAAAGGAGCAAAGCCCGCAAGCTCCTCCCGATGGGGGAGCCTCCGGGCTCGCGCGTAAGCGTCACGGCAAGCCCTCGCGACCTAAGCAAGCCGGCCAGCCTCGTTATCTGCGTGCTCTTGCCGCAACCCTCAATACCTTCAAAGGTGAGAAACATCCCGCCTCCGGCCTGATTGTACCAGAATCGGTGGCCATGACGCACGCCAAGCCGCGCCTAAGGACGGATGGTTTAACAGGGAGGAATGAATGTAAGACGTAAAGAAAGAAAAGAGATGCCCCTTTTCGTCCTTCCTCTCCGGCTTTCCCGGCCTCCCTGTGAATATTTCCTCCGCGGTGCAAAAAACCCGGGCGTGCTATAGAATGGTGGCGGAGGTTGCATGGCGGACACGTTCGAGCTGGCGGTTGTCGCCGGTGAAGCATCGGGCGATGCACACGCCGGCGAGCTGGTCCGCGCCTTCGGCGAGTTGATGCCGGAAGCGCGCTGGTTCGGCGCTGGCGGCAACGTTTGCCGCGCCGCTGGGGTTGAGATCCTGGTCCCGAGCGAGCGGCTCGCCGTGGTGGGCATAGGCGAAGTCATGTCCCGCCTGCCCGATCTGTGGCACGGACTATCCAAGATAAAGAGCGCCCTGCGCCAAAGGCGGCCTCGCGCCGTGGTCCTCGTGGACTTTCCCGATTTCAACTTCCGCGTCGCGCGGTTCGCCCGCAAACTGGGGATCAAAGTCGTTTACTACATTACGCCCCAGGTATGGGCCTGGCGTCCAAGCCGAACGCGCTTCATGGCCAAGAACGTTGACCGCGCCTTGGTCCTCTTCCAATTCGAGGAACCCTTTCTCAAGGCGAGGGGCGTGGACGCCCGCTTCGTCGGCCATCCGTTGGTGGACACCGCAAAGCCAGCCAACGAACTCTCGCGGTTTCTGGAGCGCCACGGTTTGGCGCCCGAAACCCCCCGCGTCGCGTTTCTGCCGGGCAGCCGCGCTTCCGAAGTGGCGCGCAACCTTCCAGTCCTGGCCGCTGCGGCAACCAAGCTGGCCGCGCGAATGCCCAAGGCAGTGATGATGACGCCGTGGGCACATGGGTTGCCCTCCACTCTTCAACGATTGGCGGCGG
>JBBIMN010000255.1:0-3470 GCA_037444385.1 Acidobacteriota bacterium
GGCGCAGCACAACCGTCGCCGAAGGCATCCCACTTCCATCGCGGAATTTGGGGGTAAAGAGTTAGTGGAACCTGGGCGCGGTTGGTGGTACTCTGAGGCGGCGGGAGGCTCGGTTTGGTTCAAACGAATGACAGGTTTTTAAGAGCGTGCAGGCAGCAAAAGGTGGATACGACCCCAGTCTGGTTTATGCGCCAGGCGGGGCGTTATCTCGCCGAATACAGGACTGCCAGGGAACAGGCGGGCGGGTTTCTCGCGCTTTGCAAGACGCCGGAGCTGGCGTGCGAAGTGACGCTGCAGCCCGTTGATATTCTCGGGGTTGACGCGGCGATCCTCTTTTCGGATATCCTCATTCCGCTTGAGGCGATGGGCATCCCCATCAGTTTCGGCGAGGGAGAAGGTCCGAAGCTGGAGCCCATCCGCAATGAAACGGATCTCGACAAACTCCGCGTCCCCGACCCGGTTTCGCAGACTGGATTTGTCCTGGATGCGATCCGGCTCATCCGCGGGGAGCTTCACGACCGGGTGCCGCTTATAGGTTTCGCCGGAGCGCCCTTCACGCTGGCTTCCTACGCCGTTGAGGGCGGCACATCGCGGACGTTCGGCCAGATTCTGAGTTGGATGTACGAGGAACCGGAGAGTTTTCGGCGGCTGCTGAGCCTGATGGCCGATACGGTGATTCTCTACCTCAAAGCGCAAGTGGAGGCGGGGGCCCAGGCGATTCAGCTATTCGACACCTGGGCCGGCGTCATGTCGCGTTGCCACTACCGCGAGTTCGTTCTGCCCGCCACGGCCCGGGTCTTCTCGGCCCTTAAAGGGCTTGGGGTTCCGATGATCCTCTACGTGAACGGATCGGCGCAGTTTTTGGAGGAGATGGCGCTTTCGGGGGCCGACGTGATTTCGGTTGACTGGCGCGTCGGCCTTGATGAGGCGCGCGAGCGCACGCGCGGCGCCTGCGCCCTCCAGGGGAACCTCGATCCCGTCGCGCTGTACGCTTCAAAGGAGAAATTAAGGGAACAGGCCAGCCGTATCATCGCCCACGCCCCGCAGGCTGGCCACATTTTCAACCTCGGCCACGGGATGCTTCCCGACACGCCGAGAGAGAATGTCATCGCTCTCGTTGAGATGGTCCACGAGCTTGGCGAGAAGGAACTGTAGGTGAGCGAGCGGTGGGACGCCCCGGTTTTCGACAAGAATAAGATCCTGCAATATGACAAGCCGGGGCCGCGCTACACCTCGTACCCGCCGGCGCCCTACTTTCATGAAGGCTTCGCAATCAGGGAGTACGAAAAGGAGATCAGGCGGACAAACGGCGAACCAGAGCCTCCGCCGCTCTCACTCTACTTCCACCTTCCCTTCTGCCAGTCCGTCTGCTACTTCTGCGGGTGCAACGTCACGTTCACCAAGGACAGAAGCCTCGGCGATATCTACGTTGACCACCTCCTTCTCGAAATGGACGCCCTCAAAGCCCTCATGAAACCTTCGCGGAAGGTGGCGCAGGTTCACTGGGGAGGCGGCACGCCGACTTTCATCCCCGCGCCCACGCTCAAGCGGCTTTGGGACGGCATAAGGCAGCGCTTTGAAATAGCGCCGTACGCGGAAATCGGAGTCGAGATTGACCCGAGGGCCGTTAATGAAAATCACCTTCAGGTTTTCGCGGAGGGCGGCTTCAACAGAATTTCGATGGGCATCCAGGACTACGACCCGATGGTTCAAAAGGCGGTCCACAGGGTCCAACCGCGGGAGCTGACGGAGGACGTGTTTCACCGCTGCCGGGCGCTAGGGTTCAATTCGATCAACGTGGATTTGATCTACGGCCTGCCTTACCAGACCGCCGAGAGTTTTGCCTCCACCGTCGAGGAGATGCTGGCCATGGGGCCGGACCGCATCGCGGTATTCAACTTCGCCTACCTTCCAGAAATGATCGGCCACCAGCGCGCCATTCCGAAAGAGGCGATGCCTTCTCCCATGGAGAAGCTGAACATTCTTGAAATGGTCGCGGAGAAGTTCACCTCCGGCGGCTACGTCTACATCGGCATGGACCACTTCGCCAGGCCGGAGGACGAGCTTTGCAGGGCGCTCAAGGACCGCACCCTCTACCGTAATTTCCAGGGTTATACGACAAAGGCGGGCTGCGACCTTTACGGCATAGGCGTCACCTCCATCGGCCAGGTCGGGCGCTGCTACGTTCAGAACCGCAAGGAACTGAAAGCGTACCAGGAGGCCGTCAAAGCCTCCGGCCTCGCGGCTTTCAGAGGCGTCTATCTTACCGATGACGACATGATGCGCAGGGACGTGATCACGAAACTCATGTGCCACTTCGTCTTGTACAAGAGAGAGATTGAGGATGCTCACGGCATCAAGTTTGACGGCGCCTTCGCCGATGCGTTGAATGACCTGAAACCGATGGAGGATGACGGCCTCGTGGCTCTCTACAAAGACCGTATCGAGGTCAGCCCGTTGGGGCGCCTTCTCGTGCGCAACATCGCCATGCCGTTCGACGCCTACCTTCGGAAGGCTGGCGAAGCCAAACGGTTTTCAAGGACGGTTTGATGCCCGGCGCCAACGGCCAGACCGCCGTTCTTTTGAGCAACTACGGCGGGCCAGAGGGGCCCGGCGACTGCGAGCCGTACCTTCGCAACATCTTCATGGACGAAGACCTGATTCCGGTCCCCGGCCTCATCAGGCCCGCCGTGGCGTGGTTTGCCGCGCGAAAGCGGGCGCCTCTGCTTAGGCGCGCCTACGAGGCGATGGGCGCTTACAGCCCGATTCTTGAACAGACAAAGGCTCAAGCCGAAGCGCTGCAAGCGTCGCTGGGAGATGGTTTCCGCTGCTACGCCGGCATGCGCTACTTCCGCCCTTTCATCGCCGAGGCATGCCGCGAGATAGCGCTTCAAGGCCACGACAAAATCGTTCATCTTCCGCTCTATCCGCACGAGTGCCGCTCGACCACGGGTTCTTCCATAAAGGAGGGCAGGCGCGCGCTGGCGGAGTTCGGATGGAATGGGGTGCAATCGGAAGTCCGCTCCTTTTGGGAGCGCCCCGAATACCTCGGCGCATTGGAAGGGACGGCCCGGGACGCAATCAATGGCTCTCCCAAAGGCGCCGCGCTCCTGTTCGCCGCCCACGGCCTGCCCAAGTCCGTGGCGAAACGCGATCCATACCGTGGACAGGTGGAAACGACGGCGCGGGCCGTGAGCGCCAAGCTCGGCAAGGAATTGCTCCTCTCCGAGAAACCGCGGGAGGCGGCGGGCGCCCAAGCCGCTCTGGCCTGGCAAAGCAAGGTCGGCCCGATGCGGTGGCTTGAGCCATCCGTCGAATCGGTGCTCAGGGCATATCCAAAGGCCAACGTTCGCCACGTAATAGTCGTCCCGCTGTCGTTCGTCTCCGAGCACAGCGAGACGCTCTACGAGCTGGACATTCTTTACCGGGCGCTGGCCGTGAGCCTGGACCTCGGATTCACGCGCGTCCCG
>JBBIMN010000256.1:0-3458 GCA_037444385.1 Acidobacteriota bacterium
GGCGGGGATCTCTTGGCCGCGCGGCCGATGAACGAGAGGCTCACTCTCTGCAACATGGCGGCGGAGATGGGCGCCAAGACCGCGCTCGTCCCGTCCGACGCGGTTACCGCGGCCTTTTTCGCCGAATGTGGTACGGCCATTGACGGGGCGCCGCTCCCGGATACCGGCGCTCGCTACATAAGAACGGAACGGCTTGACGCCTCTCTTCTTGAACCGCAAGTGGCGGAGCCCTTCGGCCCTGACCGGGTCAAACCGGTCTCCTCGTTTAGAGGAATAAGCGTGGACCAGGTCTTCATAGGCTCTTGCACGAACGGCCAATTGGAAGACCTGCGCGCGGCGGCGGCGGTCCTGCGAGGCCGCCGAGTCGCCGATGGCGTGCGCCTTATAGTCACGCCCGCCACCCAAGCGATTTACCTGAAGGCGGCGAGCGAAGGGCTCATCTACGACCTGGCCCGCGCGGGAGCGGCCATCACCACGCCATCGTGCGGCGCCTGTCTGGGCGGCCATAGCGGCGTGCTCGGAAAAAACGAAGTTGCGCTCGCCACGACGAACCGGAACTTCCGAGGAAGAATGGGCGACCCCACCTCCAGGGTTTATCTCGCCAATCCCTATGTCGCGGCGGCGACGGCCGCCACCGGCGCCATCAGCCATCCGGAGGACCTGCCGTGAAGCTCATCGAAGGGCGAGCTTGGAAATTCGGCGACGACGTTGACACCGACGTCATCATTCCAGCCCGCTTCTGCGTCACGCTGGACATTAAGGAACTCGGACGCCACGCGATGGCGGGACTCGACGAAGGCTTCGCCGTGAAAGCCCGTCCTGGCGATATTATAGTGGCCGGAGATAATTTCGGATGCGGAAGCAGCAGAGAGACGGCGCCGCTCGCCCTGCTTGGCGCTGGTATCGGCGCGGTCCTGGCCGCTTCGTTCGCCAGGATATTCTTCAGAAACGCCATCAACGTGGGGCTGCCGATCATCCAAGCATCTGACGCCTTCTCGGAATGTGAAGAGGGAAACCTGTTCAACATTGACCCGGAGACTGGCGCCATCACCAACGTGACAGTGGGGCGCTCTTATCAGGCGGCAGCATTTCCACCGGAGATCAGAGAGATCATAGCGGCCGGCGGGCTTGTCCCCTACGTGAGGCGGCGGCTGGGGGTGATTTAACAGGGAGGACAATGTGAGTCAAGTACAAATAAACCCTCCCTTGCCTCCCCTTTCTCCCCGTGAATATCTTTTTCGTAGTTATAACGGCGGGTACTGTGGGGATTCTATACGGAGGTAGCATGAACGGTCCGGCGGACAAACCCAGACATCCAAAAGGCCTGTACGTCCTGTTTTTTACCGAGATGTGGGAGCGCTTCGGTTTCTACACGATGCTCTTCATCTTCACGCTCTACCTGGACGAGTATTTTCACTTCCGCCACCCGGGAACGATATATGGCGCGTACCTGGCACTCGTTTACTTCACGCCGATAGCCGGAGGTTGGGTGGCCGATCGTCTCTTGGGATTTCGCAGGACGATCGTGCTAGGAGCCATTCTTCTCGCGGCCGGCTACGCGATAATGGCCGTGAAGGTAAGCGACAAACCGGTCGTCCAACAACAGGTCGTGGGAGCCGAACAAGCCTACGCGCAAAGCTTTTTGCAATGGCAGCAGCGGGGAGAGTCGGCCCAGGCGGCCGGCCGGCCATTCGATGAGCCGCAGCCTCGATACGATGGGCCTGAGCGGACGGCCGGGCGGCCTCTTCTATTTTTGGCGCTTTTGGTCCTTGTCATAGGCAACGGGCTTTTCAAGCCCAACATATCGGTAATGGTCGGAAACCTCTACGAAGAGGGCGACCCTCTCAAAGATTCCGCATTCAATATCTTCTATATGGGCATCAACATCGGCGCCTTTTTCGCTCCGCTTGCCGCAGCCTCATTGAGAAACACTCTCGGCTGGTGGTGGGCCTTCGGCGCGGCGGCGGCTGGAATGCTCGTCGGACTCGCTATTTTCACGATGTTCCAGAAGCACATCGCCCACGCGGAAATCGCCCACAGCACGGACTCGCTCGTCAAGGGCGCCGATTTGACAAAAGAGCAGGAGCGCAACCGAATCGTGGCGCTCCTCGCAATTTACGCGATAGTCGTCCTGTTCTGGATGGCATTTCACCAGAACGGTTTCACGATGACTTTGTGGGCCCGCGACTCGACCGGTCCCATCTTAGGTTTCCACATTCCGCCCGAAACTTTCGGCGCCGCCAACGCATTCTTCGTAGTGACCCTGACGCCCATCGTAGTCTGGTTCTGGGGACGGCTGAGACGGCGCCGATTGGAACTTTCAACTCCGGCAAAGATGGGCGTTGGGATGTTGCTGACCGGAACCGCTTTCGCGGTCATGGGATTGGCTGGAAAAATCGGCGGCGACGTTGGCAGGGTCTCCCCTCTCTGGCTGATAGCCGCTTATGGCATCGTCACGCTGGGAGAACTTAACTTAAGTCCGATGGGCTTGGCATTCTGTGCAAAGGTAGCACCGCCCCGATTCAGGGGCCTGATGATGGGCTTATGGTTCGGCGCCACCGCGTGTGGAAACTACCTGGCTGGAGGAATAGAGTTTCTATGGGACCGCTGGCCACATAGCGTCTTCTTTTTCTTCTTGACGGCAACGAGCGTCTTTGCGGCGTTGCTCTTGCGACTTGTCCTCAGAAAGGTAAACGCCGCCGCAGTGTCCTAATGACGGGGCGCTGAAGACGAAGGAAGCGGAAGCTCCACTCATCTCTCATTTATTATTGTTCATCAAAAAAAGGGGCCCGCAAACCGGGCCCCTTTTCCTGTCGCCTGACGAAGACGTTATTTCTTTTTGACGTCGCCGGTGGCCGCGCCGTGGAGCTTAACTTCCACCTTCTCTTCGAGGTGGTCGTAGTACTCCTTAAGGACGGCGATTACTTCAGGCTTGGAGAACTCCGCCGGAACCGGCTTGCCTTCGCTCATGAGTTTTCTGAGCAAGGTGCCGGAGAGCAGCAGCCTCGCGCCGCCCTTGTAGTTGCCCTCGTCGTCAATGACGGCTTTGCTCTCGTGTGGACAGGTCTTCATGGAGGCCATCGCGCCGCACTCGTAACAGTAGAAGGTCCAGTCCATGCACAGCGGCTTGAGCTGGAGAGCGCCCGGGGGGATTTCCAGGAATATCTTCTGGGCATCGAACGGACCGTAGTAATCGCCCACGCCGGCGTGGTCGCGACCGACGATGAGATGCGAGCAGCCGTAGTTCTGGCGGAAGACGGCGTGCAGGAGGGCTTCGCGCGGCCCCGCGTAGCGCATGTCGAGAGGATATCCGGCCATCGCGACGCGTTCCTTGCGGAAATACTTGTTGACAAGCGCGTCAATAGCCTTCACGCGGACGTCGGCCGGTATGTCGCCGGGCTTCAGCTTGCCGACGAGCTGGTGAATGTAGACGCCGTCGCAAACCTCGATGGCGATCC
>JBBIMN010000257.1:0-3456 GCA_037444385.1 Acidobacteriota bacterium
TCGATCCTGATGAAATGGGCTTTTAGGACAAGGGCCATGCGACGGCCAAGGCGCGGGTTTTGCCGAGAAGATTTTGGAAATGCAAAGGTATTGGAGACCGGCGCGAGAGTGGCAATAATCTCGTTAATGCTGGTTCTAATGGTCGGCTGCGCCGCGTCGCAAGCGACTGCGCGCAAAGACCAGGCGGCCACCGCTACCACCGCCGCAAGCGGCGACGGCAGTTCGATGGCGGCCGCCGTGATAATCCACTCAGACAACGAGATGGACGGCATCGCTCAAGAATACCGGTGGATCGAAAAGCATTATCCTGGCTACCAGCGCGGTAGCCAGAGCCTGCTCTTTAATGCGGGCCGCGCCTATGACTTGCTTGAGTTCAAGGACGCGGATGGCAAGGGCCATTCCGTCTATTTTGACATCACATCGTTCTACGGGAAGATGTAATCCGTTCGCCTTTCGAGCGGGATAGGAGGGTAACGATGCGAATAACCGGCAAAAGGATTGCCGCGGGAATCGTTGTCGCTGGCCAATCCGCCTTATCGGCTTTTCTCGTGGCGCCCATCCTGCTGCTGGCGCTTGACACGCGGGCTCAGGAACAGCCTGCCCCTGAGCTTGCGCCAGTCAGTCCGGCTTTCCTGGTTTACCAGGAAGAGGCGCAGGCGGGGCTTCTGGAAACTGGGCAATGGGGCGAGTTCGGCTTCGGCTTTATTCCATCCCCGATGGACTTTTCTCACCTCAAGACCCGCGAGATTCTCAACCCGGCCGTGGCGCTCTCGTTTCCAGCTTCATACGACCTGAGGAGCTACGGAAAAGTCACGGCGGTGAGGAACCAGGGGAACTGCGGCTCCTGCTGGGCCTTCGGGTGCATGGCCTCACTGGAATCCTTCCTGCTGAACGGCGAGACGAGGGACTTTTCCGAGAACAATTTGAAGGACAAGGCAGGCTTTGACTACACCTGCTGCGCCGGGGGCAACGCCGACATGTCCGCCGCGTACTTCACGAGGTGGGACGGCCCCGCGAACGAGGCGTCCGATCCTTACAACGCCAGTTCATGCACTTCTCCCGCTTCGGTCCCCGTCCAGAAACACGTGCAGGAGGTGATCTATATTCCGGGCCGCTCCGGCGACCTCGACAACGACGGCATCAAGCAGGCGGTGATTACTTACGGCGCGGTCACTATCAGCATGAACTGGGTAGGCGACCAATGGAACAAATCGAGCTACTGGAACCCTTCCCCTAATTGGGCCTACTACTACAACGGTTCGCTGACAACGAACCACATGGTCGCGGTGGTGGGATGGGACGACAACTTCGCCGCCAGTAAGTTCAGCACGGCGCCTCCTGGCAACGGCGCGTTTCTCATCAGAAACAGCTGGGGCACGAGCTGGGGAAACGCCGGCTATTTCTGGATCTCCTACTACGACACCTGCACGGCGCGTTACGACAGCGCCGTTTTCACCGGCGAGCCGCCCGCGTACTTCGGCGCCGTTTATCAGTACGACCCGCTTGGCCAAACATCTGCCCTTGGCTACGGGGCTGGCGTTCCAGCATGGTGCGCGAACATGTTCACGGCCTCAGCTTCACAATCTCTCGTGGCGGCGAGCACTTACTTCCTGGCCAACAACACGGCCTATGAACTCTACGTTTATACGGGGTGCACCGCCTCGGCCCCCCGAAGCGGAACGCTGGTTGCGACCAAGAGCGGAGTGATCGCCAATGCCGGCTACCACACCATCGAGCTGGATACCCCTGTAGCTCTTACGAACGGGCAGATGTTCTCCATAGTATTCAAGCTCACTACACCGGGGTACAGTTGGCCAATCCCAATGGAGTATCCTTTCTCCGGCTATAGCTCCGCTGCTACGGCAAGCGCCGGCCAGAGCTTTTACGGCAGCAACGGAACATCCTGGACCGATCTAACGTCAAGTTACGCCAACACCAATGCGTGCATTAAGGCATTCACTGCTTCGGGAGCCCCCGGAGAAATCGCGCCGGGCATCACAGGGGTGGACATCCAGTTATGGTCGGCCGACAAGACGACGCAGAGCTGGCCCGCCGATGCGGCGGCCACCGGGTACAGACTTTATCGCGGGACGCAAGCGGACTTCCCCAACATTCTCAACGGCAATAACGAAGGCTGCCGGTTCGCTGACCAGACGGGCACGAGCAAAGTCCTCTCCGCCGACAATCCCGCGAGCGGAACCTTTTACTGGTACATCGTGACCGGTTACAACGCCATTGGCGAGGGCTCTGCCGGCAACGGAACGGCGGGACGCAGGTATCTGAGCGCCTCCGCGTGCCCGTGAGGCGGCGCATCATGGACCCTGGCGTTTTTTCGTGGAAGCGCCTTGCGGCCATTTCGGCGGCCAGGGCGCGCATTCAGCGAATCATCGGCGTCCCTCCGACGAGAAGCCGCTGCGAGCGGAAGATGGGCGCATGGTGACGGGAAGAGGGTGGCTGGTGGCTGCGGCGCTTTTCTCTCTTCTGCTCTTGCTTCTGCTCGCGCGGTTTTGAAGGAGATTGCCATGAAAAGAGCGTTCGCGGAAAACAGCGTGGCGCGAAAGGCCACGCTCGCTTCATTGGTTTTAGCCGCACTGGCAGCGGATGCATTCTGGGCGCAGGAGCGGCCAGCCCCGAGGGCCGCCGCCGAGGCTTGCGGCGAAGTAACCAGCGAGACGGGGAGCGGCGAATTGCTGAAGGCCGCGGACTGTCTTCGTGGCCACGGCAAATACCGGGAGTCCATCGCCGTCTATGAGCGATTTTTGACGAAAGAGCCTGGCGGCTCCCCCGGCTTGTTCATGGGAATGGGAATGGCCTGGGAGGCCCTGAACGAGGACGGAAAAGCCCTGCCCTGCTTCGAGAAGGCGGTTACTATGAACCCAAAAGACAGGGACGCGCAATATCACCTTGGCCTAGCCCAGGAGGGGATGCTCGACTACGAAAGCGCCATGCGCTCATTCCGCCGCGTGCTGGAGCTTCATCCAGGTGATGGCGACGCCTACAGGAACATCGGTTTCATCCACTTAGAGAACGAAGAGTACGATCCCGGCATAGAAGCGCTGAAGCAGGCGATCACAAGCAATCCTAAGGACGCGAAAGCGCACCATAACCTGTCCATAGCATATGACAAGAAGCTACAAAGCCTCTTGGATGAGTCCATGATCATTCAGCGGGGCTTTGTCCCAGGAAAAGCGTATTCCTTTGATGACCCCGGCCAGCTTCGCGTGGAGGCCATCAGCGCCGACCTCCAACGCAACGACTACTTTGGAATGGCCATAGCGGAGGCGAAAGAGGAGACCAATCTTTCGCCCGCCGATCCCGTGGCCTGGTACTCCTTAGGCACCACCTATCTCAGAAACACCAGAAAGTACGGCAAGGAGGCGCTGGCCGCGCTCGAAGAAGCGCTCATACCATCTTGACGTCAACGGTAGAGTAATGTAATCTACGGCGGGAGGGTGG
>JBBIMN010000258.1:0-3404 GCA_037444385.1 Acidobacteriota bacterium
CCCAGCCCCAGGGCAACGGCATCGCCGAGCGCTTCATCAAGCCCCTTAATCAACAAAGGCCATCTACGGCCGCGTCTTCCAAAATGCCCGGGGGCTCCACCAGGCCGCCGCCGCGTTTGTACACGATTACAACCGCCACTGGCGCATCGAGCGTCTCCGCTTCCTCACCCCGGCCGAGGCCCGAATCCTCGCCCTGGGGGCAAGACCGTGTAGGTGAACAGCCACTGGGTGGGCATGAAACCTTTTTGGGGACGCGCTCGTACGATGAAGTGATGATTGAAGCCTCGAATCTTCGAAAAACGTTTGGAACTTTGGCGGCAGTGGACGGAGTCTCGCTCTCCCTGGTGCCGGGACAAATCCTCGGCCTTTTGGGCCCGAACGGGGCGGGAAAGACCACCACCGTCTCCATGCTGGCGGGTCTCGTGACGCCCGATTCGGGCGAGGTTCTGATGGAAGGGCGGCCGCTTAAGAGCGACTCGGACCCCGGCAAAATGCGCATCGGCCTCGTGCCCCAGGACCTGGCCCTGGTGGAGGAGCTGTCCGCGCGCGACAACCTCATCTTCTTCGGAGCCCTCTACGGCCTGAAAGGGAAGACCCTGCGAGACGCGATGGCACGCATGCTTGACTTCGTGGGGCTCTCGGATCGAGCGGGCGGCCGCGTCTCCTCTTATAGCGGGGGGATGAAGCGCAGGCTCAATCTCGCCGCTTCCCTTCTTCACGACCCGCCGGTGCTTCTGCTGGACGAACCCACCGCCGGCGTGGACCCGCAGAGCCGCAACGCCATCTTCGAGAACCTCATCGCGCTGAAGGAACGCGGCAAGGCGATGCTCTACACGACGCACTACATGGAGGAGGCCGAGCGCCTTTGCGACCGCATCCAGATTATGGACCACGGCAAGACCATCGCTGGCGGAACGCTGCGCGAACTGGCGGCGCTTCTCCCAACCACCTCCCGGCTTTCGCTTGACCTGAGAGAACCCGGCGCGGCGCCATGGCTGCCTGAACTGAGAGAGGTGCGGGGCGTTGAGGCGGCAGCCGTTGAGGATGGAGTCCTCACTCTCACTTTGCGTGATCTCCCCTCCGAAGCCCCGGCTGTGTTCGCCTGGCTTTCGTCCAATGGCATCTCGTACACGCACGTTTCAAGCGAGCGGGCGGGCCTCGAAGACATTTTCCTGGCGCTCACTGGGAAGGGGCTGAGGGACACATGATGCGAACTCCGAGCATGAGAGCGGCCGCGGCAATCGCGGTCAAGGACATCAAGATTTTTTTCAAGGACAAGCGGGCGCTCTTTTTTATCCTGGCCGCCCCTATAGCCATAGGCACTTTTTTCGGTTTTCTCTTCTCGGGCAACGGCTCGCAGGAGAAGACCAGAATCCCGGTGCTCGTCTACGATGGCGACCAGAGCAGCGTGAGCAAAGCGCTCTTCAAGGGACTCGCGGCCGATGAGGCGCTCGACGCGCATCAGGCCACGGCAGCCGAGGCGCGCGAGGCGGTGAGAAAAGGAGATGCCGTGGTGGGCCTCACCATACCGGCCGGCTTCGGGGACGCCTCCACGCAGGCCCTCTTCGGCGGCGCCAAGCGGCCCGAGCTCACCCTTCTATACGACCCGTCCCACTGGGGCGAGATGGGCATGGTGCGCGGGCTTCTCACGCAGCACGTCATGGAGGCTGTGAGCCAGGAGGCGTTCAACGGCGCGGCGGGGCGGAAGGCGATAGATAAATCCCTGGCTTCAGTCGAAACCTCCACGGGCCTGAAGCCGGAGGACAAAACCGCCCTCACCGACATGCTCAAGGGCGTGGCGAGGTGGCAGGACCGGCTCCAGACCGCCCCCGCCGGCGAGAAACGCGTGGCCGGCGGGCTGGGCGTTCCTTTCGAGGCGAAGGAGGAGGCGGTAACCTCGGGCACCGGGGTCGTCTATAACGGTTACGCCCACTCCTTCGCGGGCATGGGCATCCAGTTCATCCTTTTCGCGGCGATAGACCTCGGAGCAGGCATCATCCTGGAACGCCAGCGGGGCCTCTGGAAGCGCTTACGCTCGGCGCCGGTCTCGCGCTTCACGCTTCTTCTGGGCAAGGCCGCCAGCGGGACGGCCATTGCTTTATTCTGCCTCGGCGGCACTTTCGGCTTCGCGATGCTTTTCCTGGGAGTGCGCACTCACGGCAGCGCCCTCGGCTTCGCAGCGATCTGCATCTCTTCGGCAGTCATGGCGGCGACCTTCGGCCTGATGATCGCGGCCCTCGGCCGCACGCAGGCCGCGACCCGCGGAATATCTGTGCTCGCGGTCCTGCTCCTCACAATGCTCGGAGGCGGATGGGTTCCTTCTTTCCTTTTTCCGGCGTGGATGCAGCGCATCACGCTGGCGATCCCCACCAGATGGGCGGTTGACGGCCTTGACGGCGTGACGTGGCGCGGGCTGGGGCTGCTCTATTCCCTGCAGCCCGTGGCCGTCCTCCTCTTCTTCGCGGCGCTCTTCGGTCTCGTGGCGCTCTGGCGCTTTCGCTGGGAAGAGGAGTGATGCAGCGCCGCTGGAACCGGATGAAAGACGATGGATGAGAAGAGAGCACATCACACTCGCCATTCAGTCCCCGTCACTCGTCACTGAACCATTGTTCGCAAGCGAGGCGCCCCGCCCACCGTTTTCCAACATTCTCCACCGCTAGGCTTTCTGTTTCTTCAGCCTGTGGATGAGCCTGGCCAGCCTGGCAATGGCGTAAAAAAGGAAGGCCATCGCGGCCAGCTTGAGGAAGAAGGCCGACGCATAGAACTTGTCAACGAGCCTCCACCGGTCCTCCGCGCCCCCCGCGGCCGGCCATTTGGTCGCAACGACCGCTGCCAGGATGACCAACATCACCCCCATTAAGGCCATCACTCTCTTGTACTTGGCGACCCGCGATTCCGGGTCGGTGTATATCTCGGGAACCTTGCCGTCCAAAACGCTCCGGCGGAAAAAATGCCAATGTCCGCGGGCGCCCGCGTGTTCCCAGCCCGAGTCGGTGAATAAGGCGATGTACTCCTTCCGGTCCGCTCGATGCCCCGCTTGGAAGTCCAGCCTGTAGGCCACATCGGCTGGCGCTGATCTTTCGAAGGTGTACCCGAAGCCCCTCACCGTCTTCAGATGCCAGCCGGAACGTTCCTGCTCCGCGAGCCACCGCTCTTCCTTCTCGTCGTTCCAAGGCATCAACAAACGCACCACCGTTTTCGTGCTCTTCTCACCGCTCATCGCCCACCTCCAAGCCGTTTCGCAACGTCCGCCGCCAGCCGCGAAAGAGAAGCGAGCCGCTCGCCCTCCAGGACCAGCACCGTTTCCCCAAGTTTGGTCAGCGCGTAGACCTTCCGCCTGTCGCTCCCGGCGCCGGTTTCGCCGCACCTCTGGATCAGTTTCTGTTTCAAGAGGTTCGTGAGGA
>JBBIMN010000259.1:0-3389 GCA_037444385.1 Acidobacteriota bacterium
TCATCTTTCATCTTTCATCTTTCATCTTTCATCTTTCATCTTTCATCTTTCATCTCTATTTTTCTCTTTCTCCTTTCTTGCCACCCACCCCTCGATGTTCTTTTGCGGGGCACGTGAGATGGCGAGCGCTCCAGGCGAAACGTCTTTCGTGACGGTGGTTCCGGCGCCAACGTATGCGCCATCCCCAACGGTGACTGGAGCTACAAGTTGCGTATCGCTGCCGATAAAGACGCGTTCACCCAAAACCGTCGGGTGCTTGTGGACGCCATCGTAGTTGCAAGTGATGGTGCCCGCCCCAATGTTGGAACCGGCGCCAACCGTGGCGTCGCCCAGGTAAGAGAGGTGGTTTGCCTTGACTCCCTTCCCAAGCGCGGCCTTCTTGGTCTCGACGAAATTGCCGAGGTGAACTTGCTGGCCAAGCGACGTTCCTTCGCGCGTTCTTGAAAAGGGGCCGATGATGCATCCTTGTTCGGCCTTTGTCCCTTCGAGGACGCAGTGCTCCTTGACCAGAGCGCCCTCGCCCAGGGTAACGTCGTTCAGGCAGGAGTAGGCGCGCACCTCAACACCGGCGGCAAGCTTGGTGCGGCCGCAAAGCCGGGTGAAAGGATGGAGAACGCAGCCGGGGGCGACGGAAACATCCTCTTCCACCCAAACCGTTTCGGGCATAAGAACGGTGACGCCTGAATCCATGAGCCTCTTGACAACCATGGTGCGCAACTGCTCGTTGGCCCTTGCGAGTTCCGCCTGTGAATTGACGCCGAGCCAGCGCTCGGGGTTCTCCGCTTTCCAGGAGAGCGCGGGCGCGCCTTTCCTGTAAAGGAGCGCGAAAACATCCGGGAGATAGTATTCGCCCTGGGCGTTGGCGCGGCCGACCCGCGAGAGAGCCTCGAATATCTCTTTCGTCCTGAAAAAATAGACGCCGGAATTGACTTCGCGGATCAAAAGCTCTTCCGGAGAAGCGTCTTTCTGCTCCACGATGGAGCAGACGTTCCCGCGCCCATCGCGCACAATGCGGCCGTATCCGGCCGGATCGTCAAGGTCCAGAACCACGACGCCCGCTGGAGATTTGGAAGCCGAGAACTCGTCCAAGCAGCCCTTCGCGGCGTCCACTGGCAAAAGCGGGACGTCTCCGGCGACAAGCAACATCTCGGAAGCGCCGAGATGTTCAAGTGCCTCGCGGCAACAGAGCAGTGCGTGTCCGGTGCCGAGCTGCGGCTCCTGCACTACGGTTTGGGCTCCAACGGCTCTTGAAATGAAAGCTACAGCCTCTTTCTGGTAGCCGACGACGACGATGGCCGGCGCGCTCTCGATGGCCTTCAATTCCTGAAGGAGACGCGCCAGCATTGGCCTGCCCAAAACCGGATGAAGCACCTTTGCGTTTGGCGATTTCATGCGGGTGCCTTTGCCGGCGGCCAAGACGACAACTGCCCGATTTGGTATCTTTTTCATGGTTTCTCCACGGCGGTGCGCGCCAGTTTGGCCAGCGCCCCGCGCAACTTGACCGGGTCGTGGCGGGCATACTGCCCCGCCTGAAGCAGGTCCTCCTCCACCACGGCGAGGCCGAGTTCTTCCATCTTCTCTCTATCAACGGCTACCGGGCTGGATCCTTGTTCCAGGTAGAGCTTCTCCAGCGGCTTTGGCAGCGGGGCGTTGTTGCACAAGGCCGTGTCGAAGAGCCCCTCCCCGCAATGGTTCAGAAGAACCATGACGTGGCTTGACGCGGTGAACGCTTCCGTTTCCCCGGGTTGTGTCTCCAAGTTGCAGATGTACACCTTTCGCGCGCGGGATGTGCGGATTGCAGCGGCCAGTTCCCGCACCAAAAGATTGGGGAGGACGGAGGTAAATAGCGAGCCTGGCCCTAAAAGAATCAGATCAGCTTTTTCAAGCGCCTCGCAAGCTTCCGGCAGCGCCCGTGCCCTTCTTGGTTCGATCCGCAGTTTTTTGATTGGGCGAGGGTCCCTCGTAATGTCCCATTCGCCCCTAAGTTCCCACCCGTCGGCCATTTCAGCCACAAGTTCGATCGGCTCAAGCGTGGATGGGTAGATACGGCCGCGAATAGCAAGAACGTCGTGCGCCTGCTTTACGGCCGAGGGGAAATCGCCCGTTACCCCGGCCAGCGCGACGAGAAAGAGGTTGCCAAAGGCGTGGCCCTCAAGCTCCCCCGCTGGAAAGCGGTACTGAAAAAGCCGCCGCATCACCCCCGGCGCATCGGAGAGCGCCACGAGGCAGTTGCGGATGTCGCCGGGAGCGGGCACGCCCATCTCGCGCCTAAGCCTGCCAGACGAGCCGCCGCTGTCCGCAACGGTAACAATGGCGGCCACTTCCTGAAAAGCCGCGGCGCCAGGCAATGGCTTGAGCGCTTCAAGAAGAGCCGGAAGCCCCGTCCCTCCGCCAAGCGCCACCACCCGCCCAAGGTCTCCCATACCGGCCTCCAGGATGGAATTATACCGCGATGGCCATGCGTCGCGCTCAATGCAACCGGTTCCAGCCAACTCGACATGAAGAATTTGGAACCATTCACGCGATGGATACAGTGCCGTCCATTTTGCGGTAGACTTTATTCTTGGGGGCTCCGGATGGATTCTGGTTCGAACTGGTCGAAACTAGGGCTATACATGAATCTGGTCTACTCCTTCCCAGCGACCGCAATGGCCGGCGGCGGCATCGGGTGGCTGGTGGACAGGTTCCTTGGGACCAAACCCTGGTTTACGGTGACAGGTTTTCTGGTTGGGCTGGCTGGAGGGTTTGTGCTTCTTTTCAGGACCATTCAAATGATCCAAAGGAGACGCGGGAATGAGTGAGCCCGCGGGACTCGCCCGCCGTCTGAGGCAGAGGTTCATGGTTGCCTGCGCCGTCTTCGGGTGGCTGCCTCTGGCTCTCTTCGCCTGGTATCAGGGAGGAAAAGCAGCGGCGGCTTACGCGGCGGCTTTTCTTCTGGTCGCCGGAGACTTCCTATGGATTTCCAATAGCTTCGGGGCGCTATTCGCCGAGGGCCAGGTTGGGCGGGGCGTCGCAAGGCGGGTGGCCGTCAGCCTTATGTTGAGGCTGGTCTTGCTCATTTTGGGGTTCTATGCTATTCTTCATCTCTTGTCCGGGGGGGCCCTGGCCATCACCGCAGGAATCGTGGTACCCCTGGCGCTCTTAACTGGAGCTGGAGCTTTTCTTTCGAAGGGGTGAGCATGCATGAACTTAATTCCCTATTAACAATGCTCATCGCGAAACTGACGGGGATTAAGCTGCCCGATTACTTCATCATGCTGCTTTTGGTGATGGCGGGAAGCATCGTGGTGTTTGCTTTTATGACGCGGCGGCTCTCCGTTGACCGCCCAAAGACGGGGCAGCAGGTCCTGGAGCTTCTGATTGAGGGCATTAACAAGTTCCAAGGCGAC
>JBBIMN010000260.1:0-2714 GCA_037444385.1 Acidobacteriota bacterium
CTCTGACTCGGACCGCCAAAAGGCCGTAGCGGTTTTTGAGCAAGCCTTGGCGCTGGTTGAGGCCAACGCCGCTGACCCTCCTTCTCAAGACGACCTGATCGCCGCGTCGCTTCAGGGGATGCTTGGCCACCTCGACCCTCACTCCAGTTACTACACTCCAGAGATGTTCAAGGAGCTGATGGAGGATCAGGAGGGCCACTTCTTTGGCCTGGGGATGCAGGTGGCGAAACCCGCCGCGACAAGCCCGGTTCTCGTTGTGCAGCCCATTCCAGACACGCCCGCGGCCAAAGCGGGACTTCGGTCCGGCGACCTCATACTTGAAATCGAGGGGAAGCCGACAGCTAAGATGACTATCCGCGAAGCGGTGCGGAAGCTCAAGGGGCCGAAAGGGACGCCAGTTGTTATTACAATCGGCCGTGGGACGGCTCCGCCGCAGACAATGACGCTCAAGCGCGGCCCAATCCCGAAGTACACTGTCGCCTTCTCCCTTTTGCTGGACGGTGACATTGGGTACATCAGAGTGAACACCTTCGGCCAAAAGACCGTCGAGGAAGTCACCAGCAGTGTCGGCGCGCTTTTGGCGAAGGGCGCCAAGTCCTTGGTGCTGGATCTTCGCGAGAACCCGGGCGGGTCTTTGCCGGCGGCCATCGGCACGGCTTCCCTTTTTCTGAAGAAAGGGCAGGAGGTGCTGAGCGTCAGGGGCCGGGGCCCAAATATGGTGCGGCGGTACTTTGCCGAGGAGGACGGCGCCTTCCTCAACCTGCCGCTCGTGGTCTTGATCAATCAAGGCTCGGCGAGCGCATCTGAAATAGTGGCGGGGGCGCTACAGGACCACGACAGGGGTATGGTCGTCGGCGAGCGCTCGTGGGGCAAGGGACTTGTCCAAACTGTGACTCCCCTCGACCGCGGCGCCGCGGCGATCACGACCGCGCGCTACTACACACCGTCGGGCCGCTGCATTCAGAGGGATTTCTCATCCTACGACGCTTACTTTTACCCTGAGGCCGAACCAGAGAAGCAAGCGTCCCCATCTGGCCCGGCGGTCCATACCGACGACGGAAGAACGGTTTACGGAGGCGGCGGGATCGAGCCCGACATTTCCATAGCGCCCTATAAGCTTCCCGAACTGGCGGTGAGACTTGAACAGCGGCGCGCCTACCTGGATTTTGTTTCCCATGAGTTCGAGAAAGACGGGCTGACGGCAGATGTCGTCCGCTCGGATGCCTTTCTAACTCGCTTTCGCCAGTCGGTTGACACGTCGGGGGACAAGTACACCGCCTTGGAATGGGCCGGCGCTTTGCCGTATACGCGCCTTGCCCTTCTTCGCGAATTCATGACGCTGAAGGATGGCCAGGGGGCCGGGTTCGAGGCGATTTCCCCGATTGACACGGCTCTCCAAAAGGCGCTTGAAATTCTCTCCAAGGGAAAAAACGCCGGGAAGACACTTGAAGAGAAGGTTGCGTAATGTTTGAAAAATTGACCCAGAGCATTCAACAAGCCGTTCGCTCACTAAAGGGCCAGGGGCGGATTTCGGAGCAAAATATCCAGGAAAGCCTTCGCGCCGTGCGGATCGCGCTTCTGGAAGCCGACGTGCACGTCTCCGTCGTGCGCGGTCTTCTTGAAGGGGTGAAGGCCAAGGCCCTTGGCCAGGAGGTCGTGAAGAGTCTTACTCCAGACCAGCACTTCATCAAGATACTCTATGACGAGCTGGCGCGCGTTCTTGGCGAGGGTGACTCCAAGCTTCATTTCCCATCCGTTCCTCCTGGCATCGTAATGCTGGTGGGCCTTCAAGGCTCTGGAAAGACCACGACCGCCGGCACTCCGTCCTTTTGGTTCCCGCTGACATATACAGGCCCGCGGCCGCAAAACAGTTGGAGATCATAGGCCGCCAGGTGGGAGCGAACGTATACGACCCGCGTGGTAGCGGAGACCCGGCCGCCATAGCAAAAGGCGCCGTTGCCGAGGCAAGACGGACGGGCGCCCAGCGCGTAATCCTCGACACGGCCGGGCGTTTGCACATTGACGAAGCGCTGATGGAAGAGCTTAGCCTTATTGAGTCAGCCGTTTCTCCTCACGAAAGCCTATACGTGGCCGACGCGATGATCGGGCAAACGGCTGTAGCGACCGCAAAGGCTTTCCAGGGCAAGGTCGCTCTGACCGGCGTAATCCTGACGAAAGCCGACGGCGACGCCAGAGGAGGCGCTACGCTCTCGGTGAAGGCGGTCACCGGCCTTCCCGTCAAGATGGTCGGCGTGGGCGAAAAACTAGACGCGCTCGAACCTTTTTATCCCGACAGGATGGCCTCGCGCATCCTTGGCATGGGCGACGTGCTCGGCCTGATCGAAAAGGTCCAATCAAGCGTTGACCTGGAAGAGGCCGAAAAGGCCGCCGAGAAAATGCGGCGCTCGGAGTTCACGCTCGAGGACTTCCGCGACCAGCTCAAGCAGATGCGAAAGATGGGGCCGTTACAGCAGGTGATCGGGATGCTGCCGGGCGCCGGCGCGCTCAAGGGGCTGGACCCTTCGCAAATTGATGAAGGCGAGATAACGAAGGTGCAGGCGATTCTGGACTCAATGACGCCGCACGAGCGTTTGCACCACCAAGTGGTGAATGGCAGCCGGCGCAAAAGAATCGCGTCGGGCTCCGGCGTTTCGGTCAGCGACGTTAACAGGGTTCTCAAGCAGCACCTGGCCATGAGAAAGATGATGCAGCAG
>JBBIMN010000260.1:2724-3386 GCA_037444385.1 Acidobacteriota bacterium
CAAGGGTATGATGCGCTCCCTTATGGCTGGGCGCTGATGCTATTGAAAAACGGCGGCGGGCGTGTTAGGCTGCCCGCGAGGGTGTTTTCCCCCGGGGGTTTGACCGATGACGAAGAAACGCGTGCTGGTAGTCGAGTACGAGCCCAAGTCACTTGAACGCATCGTCAACCTCATTCCCAAGGACCTTTACGAGGTTGATACCGCGAAGGATGGGGCTGCGGCGCTGGAGGTTTTCGACCAGTTTCATCCCGATCTCGTCCTGTTGAGGACGATGCTTCCCAAAAAGCACGGCTTCCAGGTCTGCCAGGAGATGGTGGAGCGGTCTGGCTCCAAGCCGGTTCCAGTGGTCATGCACTGTAGCATCTACAAGTCGCGCAAGTACAAGAGCGACGCCATGAAGATTTACGGAGCGGCCGATTACCTGGAAGACCCGGTTGAAGAAGACGTCCTTCGCGAGACGCTCGACCGGTATCTGGCGCCAAGGCCCGTTGCCGCTCCGCCCCCGCCCCCGCCAGCCGCCGCCAAGCCTGAACCGCCAAAGCCGGCGGCACCAGCGCCAGTTTCCATGGGGCAGGGTTCTTTCGACATTGACAAAGCGCTTGAAGACACGCTCTCCGGGCTTCGGGTTGGCATGAAGCGCGGAGCTGGCAAGCCCGCTGCGG
>JBBIMN010000261.1:0-3366 GCA_037444385.1 Acidobacteriota bacterium
CGCCAGAAAGCGACTTGACGGCTTTGGGGGTAAGCACATCCTTTACAAGGCCCAGGCCCTTGCAAAGGTGAAGGCCGGCGCTGTCGGCGGAAACTACTCCGCACGAATCCTGCCCCCTGTGCTGTTCGGCGAATAGAGCTTCGGCTATGAGGCCCGCCGCGCCGTCTTTTTTAAAGACTCCCGCGATCCCGCACATAAGAGGGGAATTATAACATCACGGGGAACTTACCGGAAACCCGGCGTGTCATCATCCAGGCGGACAGTCTTGTTCTTCCGCGTCGAAACCAGAAACGGGAGAAGGCGGAAGCAGGATCGGGCGCACCAGGCGGCGGAAGGTTCGGCGCAACAAGCCGTCAGGGAAAACTTCAGAGACCACTGTGGCAACGTGGCGGATGCGCATTCGCCGCGCCCTGCGAAACGCAGCCCGGCGGCAAAACCCGGCCCCTAGGTCAAGACCCATGCCCGTGGTACGGGACACTGAAATGACGAGGCCAACATCAGGCGGCCAGAAGTGCCAATTTCCCCTCTCCTGCGCGTCGCCCATTTCGAGAAACTTATCCGGCCTTAACGCTACCAGCCGGTGGATAACCAGCTCCTTTGCGCGCATGAAAACGATCAAGGCGCCGATCACGAAGCCGCTGGCGGGGGCGCGAACGACGAAAACCCGGTCGCCATCCAGAAGGAAAGGTTCCATGGAGCGTCCGGCTACAGCGATGGAAACCGGGGCCTCCGACAGCCAGTTGTCCAGCGGCAACTGCGGCGGGTTGGCTGAAACGAGCGGCTCTCTGGCCATTACGGCTTCATGATTGTCAGATGAAGGGTGCTGGCACGAGGGCGGCGAGGCCCGGAGCGAATTCCTTTGCAAGCGCCAAGAGTTTTTGGGCGTCCTCGGGGGTAAAGTTGGGCCCGGCATCATCGACCGTCCTGCCTTTTCGAGAAACCTCGACCACCCCCACAGGATTATTCCCTAACATTACGGGCAGCGCGACCATCTTTTGAATCGGGACGCCGCTAGTCTCGAGCCCTTTGACGTTTTCAAAGAACTTCAGGTGGCGGCTCTCCGCCATCCTGTTATCCACCTTCCCTTTGCGCGCCTGCAGAACCGCGGAGGCTACCGCGTTCTTGTGCGCGGCTGGAAGCACGGCGTTGCCTCGGTAAAGCGGCTCGGGCCACATGAACCTAAGCGTATTGCCGCTTGTGGTTAAGACCAAAAGAGCCACCTCGTCTGGCTTGACGCTTAAGGAGTGAGCCACCACGGCCACGATGGCCTTCACCCCCTCTTCAAGGCCTTGTTTGGTATTTCCGTGCCGCTCATGAACAACCTGCAACTGCTCTTTAAGACCCATGGCCCGCTCCTGCAACGCCTCCAGCCCCTCAAGGGGGAGGGCGCACTATCTTGCTTAGTATACTCCCTGGTGCTAAAATTGTCCTCCTTAACGGATGGGCGCGATTGCGCGTTAAGGTGATCGTTGTCCCGCGGAGGTGGAAAATTTCATGACTGACCTTACGATCATTCAAAACAGCCCTCAAATCAAACAGGGGATCGCATTGGTTGACGAGGGCCGGTTTGACGAGGCCGTTAAGCATTTCAGCGCCCTCTGGGCCGCATCACAAGGCGGCAACCCCGTTGTCTCATCCTTTCTTGGAATGCTGAAGGCGGTGCGAGACAACCAGCTATTTCAAGGGCTGGAACTTTGCAAGAAGGCGCTTGCGCAGGACGCGGACGAGCCGCTATGCCACCTTAACCTCGCTAAGGTCTACATGGCCATGAACGACCGCTACCACGCGGTGCAGATGATCCACAAAGGGCTGAAGTACCACACTCCAACCCGCGATATTCTCTACAAGTATTACCAGACAATTGGCATTCGCAAGAAGCCCCCCCTCGGTTTTCTCGACCGCAACCATCCGGTCAACAAGATTTTGGGAAAGTTCAAGGCGGGAAAAAAGTAAGACCGGTTCGAGCCTGTCTCAGAAACAGGGTGGGCCGCCGCGCGCGCGGCGCCGGGCGGGCAGGGCAAAGCGGCCAGCCGGCGTGTAAGGCTGGCGGCCTTTTTAGGGAGGCAAACGCGGTAACGCGAAGCCTGCCGCTCGCCTCCTCGCCACGCATCGCGGCTGGCCTCCGTCGCGGCCTCATCTTATTTTTGATATAGGCCCTAGCTTTTGAGGTTCAAAATCGAGTAGCCTCCGGCAAGGCCGAAAATAACCGCTGGCGCCCACGCCGCGAGCTGAGGGGCGAGCCATTCCATCTCTCCCACCGCGGTGAAGATGGCCGTAAGGACGTAGAAAGCGACGGCCAGCGCCAGCGCTATGGCCACTCCGTAAAGCGATCCCTTTCGGCCCACGCTGAACGCAAAAGGAAGCCCGGCCAGCAGGAGCGCCAGGGGCGTGGCGCCATCGGCGAACTTTCTGTAGTAATCCATCCGCTGCCTTTCAACTGGAAGCCCCTTCTGGCGAAGATTTTCTATGAGTTTCGCCAAGTCGCGGGAGGAGAGCGTCTGCCCCTCCAGAAAGGGTGGAATCACGAAATAATCTTTGTCCGCGGGCACGGCAAACTCGCCGGAAGGAAGGAACTTGAAGCGCTCATCCTTGCCGCCCGATGAGGCCCAGCGCCAGCCGCCGGAAAACGCCAAGGTCTTGGGGCCGGTGAACCGGGCTTCGCCGGCATAGAAGCGCTGCACCAGAGTATTGCCTGACGGGCTGAGCGTATAAGAGGAGAATCCCTCGAACAGATCTTTTTTTGCGTCGTAGTGGTCGTAGTGGTAAAGGGCGCCACGACCGGGGGCAAATAGCCAAACGTCGTAAGAGACGTTCAGAAACTTGGAGACAAAGTTCTTCAACGTCTCCTTGTTCCGCTGGGCCGTTCTGTTGGCCGCTGGAGCAATTCCCTCGCCCATCATCCACGCGAATATTCCTATTCCCAGGCCCACGAAGAGGATGGTGAGGCTGATGCGGTATAGTGATATGCCCGAGGCCTTCATGGCGGTGATCTCGCTGCCTTTTTCAAGAATACCCAAAACCACCAGCACGGTCATGAGCAAAGTAAGAGGCAGAAGCAGCAGGAATATCCCGACCGATTGTGCCGCCAGGTACCTGCCGAAAAGGGCCCAACGCTCGCTGTTCGTGAGAAACTCCGAAAGCCCCCTTAGTTCGATCACCCAATCCAGAACAAGGATCGAACCGGCTATGATGAGGAAATAACGCGCCAGGCGCTTCATCAGGTACTTGTCCACGATACTTAGCCACCCGTCACTATGGGTTGGAACGGCGCCTTCGGCAATGCGGCGGTCTCCTCTTACGGTCTTAGCGGCGAGTTCGCGCCACCAATCCCCCCATAAAGAGGCTCTCCCCTCCGCTGGCCTGTCA
>JBBIMN010000262.1:0-3329 GCA_037444385.1 Acidobacteriota bacterium
CGCTCGTCCGCTGCTCTGGTGGCCGGGCGTAATGGGGAGCGGTGCTCTTCTCGGCTGGACCGGCCGCCTATTGGAGCGTTTCCAGGTTCCTCAGGAGTCCGCGGCCGAGTTCGGAAACGTTTTCCGCCAGCTTGTGGCCGTTGCCGAGGTTGGAGAGAACGATGGCCGCCTGCTTCCGCTTCATGTTTATGTTGACAATGGCCGTGTAACCTCCCATTCCGCCGCCGTGGTTCAGCCAGCGTTCTCCATTCTTTCGGTCAATGATGTGCCAGCCCAACCCGACGTAGTAGCCGTCCTCGATCTTAAAAACCGGCTGCTGAGTCATGGCCATGGCCGGGTCAGGCGCAAACTGCGCCTGGGCAAATTTGGCGAAATCCTCCGCGCAGGTCTTGACATTGCCGGCCGGAGCCAGCGCGTGCATGTCCCAGTTGGGCGATTCCTCGCCCTCCTTTAAGATACCGGTGACCACGTGGCTCTTGACGCTGGAGAGATTCGACGAGGACCACTTCATGCCCAACGGTTTGAAGATCTCCTCTTGGAGAAGCGCCTCGTAGCTCTTGCCCGTCTTCAGCGCCAGGACATAGCCAACCAAGCTCATCCCCATGTTCGAGTACTGGTACTTCGTTCCCGGAGTGAAATCAAGTTTCATGTCCTCCTTGAGGAACTCCTCGAACCGCGCCTGATCAAAGTCCCAGAACGGGTCCTTCGAGTGGCCGTGTATCATCGCGTGAAATCCGATGCCAGGGGGTTGGTGGCACATGCCTGATGTATGGCTCGCCAGGTGCTTTAACGTTACATCTACGCCATCGCGCCCTGGCGTCTTCAGCTCGAACGGCACGAGCCGCCGCACCGCGTCGTCCAGCTTCAACGCCCCCTTCTGCACCTGGCGCGCCAACAGAGTCGCCGTAAATATTTTGGTGATGGAGCCGATTTCGAATACAGACTCGCGGTTGTCAATGTACTGAATTCCACCGGCGGTCCTTTCGGCCCCCAAGAACCTCACCGAGTCGCCCTGAACGAGTGCAACGGCGACCTGCACCTTGGTGGGGAGCGGCAGAAGAGCTTTCTCGATGAGGTCCCGCTCTGCCGGAGAGGGTGAAGCCTGAGGACTCGCTGCCGGCGGAATACCTTGCGCCGCGAGAGAATGTGGGCAGGCAAACATGCTTAGAACAAAGACGCTGCGTACGATCATCGTGGGCAGGCAGATAGATCTCATGGCAGTCCTCCTCAATCACAGGCCTCCTCGCTCTTCGCGACAAGCCTATTGCGAGACCGTCACGGTGAGCTGATAGCTCTTCGCCGGCGGGGTTTCCTTCTCCCACGGCCTGCGGTAGGCCAGCTTAAGCGTAACGGTTCCCGCACCCACGGCCTTAAGGTGATATGTGACAGCGCCGCCCGCGCCGACATGATGCTTGTCCTGCCGGCTCGGAATGAACTCGCGCTCGCCGACTTGTTCTATCACGCCGTCCAGCCCGGCGACGATCTCCCAGCTAAAGCCCGTGGTGGGATTCTCGGCAAGGGTGAGGTCGAAGCAATCTCCCACTTCGAGAGCCACCGTCTTCCCGTCCGACTCTTCGTTAAATTGGGCGGGCTTCTCCGCCGCGACCAGCGCCAGTTGCAGCCCAAACATCAGAACAAACAGCTTCCAGTTCATTGGCCGCCTCCGTTTCGACAATACGCCGCCTCCGGTAACAGGATGCGCTGGCCCGCTCGCGCTAGCCCGCAAGGCATCGTCGTGCCGTTGACGTCGCGCGCCGCCGCCGCCCTGGTTCAGCCTCGGGTGCGGAATACGATCAAGTACGGAACCGCCGGGTTCCCTTGCGCGTCATGAAAGGCGTTGTGGCTGCCGGAGTTCACCCAGACCGCGTAGGTCTTCCCCGGCTCAAGTTTCACGGGCAGAACGCAGGTGCGCTTGTCGGCGAGATAGTGGACATCGCCGTTGACCTTTGGAAATGATTCCGCCGAGACCTGCACCCAGGACCACATCTTGGCCGTTTGCATCTCCTTGCTGAAGGTGACCCGGATCTCGGCGAGCGCCGGATCAACCGACAGGTCGCCGGAGGCCGGGACGCTTCGCACCACGACCGGAGGCAGCGATTCGACGGAGAGAGGCGCGTTTGCAAGGCAAACGGCCGCGACGATCATGAACCACGCGATAGCTGTGATAATCCTTTTCTTCATGGCACATCTCCTATGCGGTTAAAGCATTATTCACTGGACAGCGCATGGCCACCCACGCGCCACTCCGCCTGACGCGGGCATCATAACACCGTTGCTGCCCGCCGCGACCGCCCGTCGTACCCGGCTTCCCCCCTCTTCCCCGTTTTTTCATGGCTTGTCTCCTTGACAGGGCCGGTAAACGGAGGCGGCCATGGGACCGGCGCGATTTGCGGCAACCCGCGGCGCGCGGGCGGGCTCCCTTTGCGTGGACGCTCGTGAAGCGCTACTGGTTCTCCGCAACTGGTGCCGGCGCGTCAGCCAACACCTCTGATGGAATCCCGAAAAGATATGTCACGCGGCACGCGCCGAAAGAACGAATCCGCCCGCTCTCCCAGTTGTAACCGGGGACATTACAACTCCGGGCGAGCTCCAGCAACTCTCCTGGCGAATAGGTCCGGAGGCAGGAGACGAATCCATCCCAGGCGCCGATGACAGGCACTACCGGAATCACATATGTCCACAAAAGATGCCGCCAGTTCGCGGGACGCACGAAAGGCATGCACAACCAGGCAAACGCGGGCGTCAACAGGATCGGTATCGCCCACACGAAAGGGTTGCACTCCGTGTACTCGCACACGGCGATGCCCCACCCCTTGCCCGCTGCGTCTTGCAGAATCCGCCGGGCATCGTCCGGGCGGAAGTGGTGGAATGATGTGAACAGCGTTCGGAAGCCGGCCAGTTGCCGGGGCACGTCGGTCGCGCTGACAGAACTGGCCACGTAGTCAAGCCCGTCGCCCCATTCCTCTTTAGCCCTCTCGAATGCAGCCAGGTTCGGGTACTTGTCCGTCAACACCACCATCACCGGCCGCCCGTTTACGGCCCGAAGGTGGCGCAAGAGCATTTTCGCGGGCCCCGCGCCGCCTGAACAGAGGTCCACGACCCGGTTGGTATGAAGCCTCCGCAAGCACGACTCCAGTTTCGGCATTACAGGATGATACACGTCGAATCGCACGGCAAAGAATGTCATGATATCCGTCAATGCGTCCCGGCAAGCAGCGGGAATCCAGCCCATGTCATGAAATTCGAACAGGTGCATCCGTTTCACGCTAGATCGCCCCTGCCGGGTAATGAAAGCCTTCGTGCCTTTACATATCAACGCGAATACGAAA
>JBBIMN010000263.1:0-3324 GCA_037444385.1 Acidobacteriota bacterium
GTGTTGGGGAAGACGCCGCGAATTCTCAAATCAGGCCGGTACGAGCCCAAGTTTTACCGGAAGATGTGGTCCACCATTTTGTCCGGGGGTTCTTTTCACGGAACAGTCGTCAACAAGAGGAAGGACGGGGGCCTGTATTACGAGGAGAAAACCATCACTCCGCTCAAGGATGAAAAGGGCGAGATAACGCACTTCATCGCCACCGGGACCGACGTCACTGACAGCAAGCTCATGGAGAAGCAGATGGCCGACAGCGCTGAACGGCTGGCACTCAGCGTTCGAGGCACTAACGATGGCCTATGGGACTGGGATCTTCGCACGGGAAAGCTCCATCGCTCGGCGAGATGGATGGGGATGCTCGGTTATCCGGAGCGTGAAGCGGCCGACGAACCAGAGGCCTGGTTCGGCCTGGTCCACCCCGAGGACGTCGCGGAACTTCAAACCCAGATCAAAGCTCATCTCTCCAGTTCCACGCCACGGCTTGATCACGAGCACCGCATCAGGCGGTGCGACGGGCGGTACGCCTGGGTTTTGACACGCGGCGAGGCGGTGCGAAACGCCGAAGGAGCAGCCTTCCGCCTGGCGGGCCTGCAAACGGACATCACCTCGCGCAAGGCTTTGGAGGCGCAATTGACCCACGACGCCCTCCACGACCCGCTCACCGGGCTGCCCAACCGGACGCTCTTCATGGACCGCCTCTCGCAAGCATGCCGGCGCGCCATGCGGAGCGCCAGCAGGCGTTTCGCCTTAATGTTCATTGACCTGGACAGGTTCAAGACCATCAACGACACCCTGGGGCACGCGGCCGGAGACGCCCTTCTTCGCGAGGTCGCGCGGCGCCTTAGGGAGTGCGTGCGTACCTGCGATACCGTCTCCCGTTTCGGCGGTGACGAGTTCGCCATCCTTTTGGACGAGGTCGCCACGGAGATGGAGTCCACCGCCTTTGCAACGCGTATTCTGGCCCAAATGGCCCCTCCTTTCAAACTTGAAGGCAAGGAGGTGCGGGTATTTGGCAGCATAGGCATAGCCCTCTTCAGCGAGCCATGCGAGGGGCCGCGCGGAATGATGCGCGACGCGGACATGGCCATGTACCGGGCGAAGAAGCTTGGCGCTGGACACTACGCGTTCAAGGACGGCCCGTTCCCGTCCTAAAACGACGGAAGCAAGAAACGCGCATTCACCTCTCATCTATCGTCAATCATCCTGCCGTTGTTCTCCGGTGTGAACTCCGCCAGGCAATGGTATACTACCCGCCTTATGGGCGGTCCTACGACACAAGCCGATCCTTCGCCTTCCGCTTTCGTTGATGCCGCGTCTTCAGAAGAGGACGGGCGCGAACTTAGCAAGGAAGAGATCAACTCCCTCCCGCTGCGGGCCTATCACGGGCCGGTGCGGGTCGTTGATTCAGACTCCGAGATATCCCCCGCGCTGCGGGTTTTGCGCTCCAAGGTGCTGGGATTCGACATCGAGGCGCGCCCGTGCTTCAGGCGAGGCGAGACCCATCCTCCGGCTCTTTTGCAGCTTTGCGGCGCCGACTGCGTTGTCCTCTTCCGCCTTCAAGCACTCACTCTTCCCAACGCGCTCTGGCGGCTCTTGGAGGACCCTTCGGTCTTCAAAGTTGGGGTGGGACTGGCTCGGGACGTGAAGGATCTTCAGACAATCCACCCCTTTTCGCCGGAAGGTTTTCTGGACCTCACCACCATCTCGGCGCCTCTTGGCATGAAGGCCGCCGGCCTGCGCAGCCTCGCCGCCAATCTTCTTGGTTTTCGCATCGGCAAGGGCGCGCAGACCTCCAACTGGGAAGCGCCCGCGTTGTCTTCAGGCCAGATCGCCTACGCCGCAACGGATGCCTGGGTAGGCCGCGAACTGTACTTGGTTCTCGATGCGATGCGCAGGCAGGCCGAGCTTTCAGCGCCGAAGCCAATCAGCCTCGGGGGCATTTGAGAACGGCGGCCAGTCCCGAGAAGCAATGAAGCGACAGGGTTGAGAGAGAGCCGCCAGCTCCAGTATTTGAATCGCGGATTAACTGGCTCCTGTTCGTTTCAAAACAACGAGCGACAGATCGTCGAAGGGCCGCTCATCGCCCACGAAGGCGTCTACACCGCTGACGATCAGTTCTCCCGTCTCCTTCGCCGCGAGCGTTTCCGAGGCTGGCAACAAAGCAGTCAGGCGCTCGTCGCCGAAAAATTCCCACCGCGCGTCGTGGGCCTCGGTGACGCCGTCGGAGTAAACGACCAGCGTCCCGTTTTCACCAACCACCAGCGACTGCTCCTGGTAGACGGCTTCGGGGAAGATTCCGAGGGGAGGCGCGACGGGCTTGAGCGACTCGGTATTTCCACCATGGCGAAGCAGCGGCGGGAGATGGCCGGCGTTGAGCACGCGCACGTGGCCTGAACCGGCCTGCACCTCCAAGTAAGCCAGCGTAGCGAACTTGCCAGGCAGGCCGTCGCGGCAAAAGATCCGGTTCAAACGGGCGCCAAATTCGGCCAGCCCCTGGTCATCGGTGGCGATCGCCCGCAGCGTGGATTGGAGTTTGGCCATCAAGAGAGCCGCGCCGAGCCCCTTCCCCGATACGTCTCCCAAAGCAAGCCCCCAGCGGCTTTCGGCCACCTGAATGCAGTCCACGAGATCGCCGCCAACGTCGTTGGCTGGACGCGTGAAGAACCAAACGTCCCAACCTGGGATCTCGGGGCACGCTTCCGGCATCAAAGCCATCTGCACGCGCCGCCCAAGCTCAAGCTCGTCCTTCGCCAACAACTTGTCCTTGAGTTCGAGCATCAGAATGATTAGAAGAAGCCCGACGCCTAGCGGCGTGAAATTCACGTCCAGCGAAAAATTCTCCCCGAGCTTGAACTGCAAGCCGCCTGCTAAAAGACAGAGTAGGGCGAGGAGCAAGAATAGCCGCCGCAGCGGAGGCAACTTGAGAATGAGGCCTTTCAGAAGCCACCAGACCAGGACCAGCCACCGTTTGAGGCGGCCCATCCTGGACAACTCCGCCCTCTCCTCCTCCGTCAAGTAGAAGTTGTAAAGCTCCGAAAGGTCGCGGCGAAGAGTGCGCCGAAGGTCTCCGCGCTTCAGGTCCTTCATCACCTGCCTGCCAAGTTCTTCCGGCGATTTTGCTTTATGGCCAGCTCCGGACATGCACGCTCCCGCAAGCCCAAGTTTAGGCTTCGCGCGCGAAGAGTTCAACAGAAAGGTTATTTCCCTGAATCCGCGACGGGAGAAAGTGACCGATTTTTATATGGTGCCGAAGCCGGGACTCGAACCCGGAAGGCCTTGCGACCGGGGGATTTTGAGTCCCCTGCGTCTGCCAATTCCGCCACT
>JBBIMN010000264.1:0-2941 GCA_037444385.1 Acidobacteriota bacterium
GGCCAGCCATAGGCTTCCAGCAGCGCCATGGCGCTGCTGGTGAGCGCTGGGGGCGTCCGCCCGCTGGTTTTCGCTGTCTTCTGAATAAAATGGCGCGCCAGGGCGGGTATGTCCTCGCGCCTCTTTCGGAGCGGCGGAATCTGAAGGGTGATGACGTTAATGCGGTAGAAGAGGTCCTCTCGAAACCGCTTTTCGCGCACCATGACTGCGAGGTCTTGGTTCGTCGCGGCAAGAACGCGGGCGTCCGCCACGTGGTCCTCGGTGGCGCCGACCGCCCGTATCCGCCTCTCCTGAAGCGCTCTTAGGAGCTTTACCTGCATGAGTGGCGACATTTCGCCGATTTCATCCAAAAATAACGTGCCGCCCTGGGCCACGTCGAAAAGGCCCTTCTTGCTGGTGTAGGCGCCCGTGAAGGAACCTTTCACGTGGCCGAAGAGTTCGCTTTCCAAAAGCGTCTCCGGTATCCCGCCGCAGTTCACCGAGACAAACGGCTTGGTGGCCCGCTGCGAGCGCTGGTGAATGGCCCGCGCGACAAGCTCCTTGCCCGTCCCGCTCTCGCCCTGGATCAGTACGGTGCTTGCGGTTGGGGCGATGCGCTCGATCAGGGAGTAAATCTGCCGCATCTGCTGGCTTGCGCCAATGATGTCCCCGAAATGGTCCTTGTCTGAAAGTTCCGCCTTCAGAAGAACGTTCTCCTCGCGGAGCGAGCTCCTCTCAAGGGCATTCTTCACTACGTGCAGAAGTTCGTCCACCTGGAATGGCTTTGTAACGTAATCAAAGGCGCCCAGCTTCAAAGCCTCGATGGCGCTTTCCGCCGAAGCGTAGGCGGTCACGAGGATCACTTCGGTGGCCGAGCCCTCTTCTCTTAGTTTCCGTAAGAGGTCGAGGCCGCTGAGCCCCGGCATTCTGATATCGGAAATGACCAGGTCAAACGCCTCCTGGCCCATGGCGGCAAGCGCCTCCTCCGCGTTTTGGGCCACGCGCGGCTGGTAGCCCTCCTGAGTCAGGAGCAGTTCAAGCATCCTGCGCATGCTGGCCTCGTCGTCAACCACCAGAATTCGGTTACTCATTAGCGTCTCCGACTCGCAGATTCAGCAATCGAAAGTCTTTTCCATCGTCATCCACTTTACTACAACCGGGGGAAAGAAGTCCTTGGTTGAGAGGGGGGGCATTCCCTCCCCCTGCACAGGCAAAGCCTGATGCAGGGACTCCCTCCCTTGGACACCTTCTCCGCTTGCGGCTCGAAGGCCCCCAATCCCTTATAAGGTGAAAGGGCTATTGGGCGCAAACGAACAGTACGTGAGCCTGTCCTGCCCATTCCCATTCCCTACGGCGGAACTGGGGTGGACGGGAAAAAAAGCGCGCACGTTGTTCCGCGGCCGTATTCCGAATTCACCTCCACGCGGCCGCCATGGCTCTCCATAATTCTATAGACCATCGAAAGCCCAAGCCCCGCCCCGGAGGCGAACCGGTGGCGGAATGGTTCAAAGCTCTTTTGAATCTCGCTCTTCGGCATCCCGACGCCAGTATCGCGGACTTCAAGTATAACGTAAGGCTCCTCGCGCCTCAACGAAACTCGAATTAGTCCTCCCTCTGAAGGAAGAGCCTTTCTGGCGTTCTGTACCAGGTTCCAAAGCGCCTGGCGGACCTGATCGGAGTCAACCTCGGCTTCAACGGGAGAGTCAGGAAAATCCCGCTCCAGCGCCACATCGCCGTCCGCAACCCCTGGGTCGCCGGAAAAGAGCGTCAGGACGTCCTGAGCTACGGTTCTCAAATCCACGCGGCGCAACCTGAGCGGCGAAGGCTTCACGTACTTGAGGAAGTTGTCCAGGGTCTGGGCGAGCCGCCCGCTCTCGTTTTGGATTATGCCCAGGAGATCGCTCTCTTTCGAATCAGGCTGAGCCTCGCGCCTAAGCATCTGGGCCGCCCCAGAGATGCTGCCCAAAGGGTTCTTGATCTCGTGGGCAATGTTGGCGGCCATTTCGCCGACGGCGGCCAGCCGTTCCCTCAACGAAAGGCTCTCGCGCAAGCGGACAATATCCGTTTCGTCGCGAACCAGCGCCAGGTACCCCACTCTTGTTCCGCCGTCCATGAGCGGGCTGACTGAGACGTGAAGCCGGCGGTCATCGGCCATCGTCAAGTGCAGTTCGCTTGGATCGGCGGATTGCGGTGGCTCGGCGATAGCATCGCCGTGGCCAAGAGTTTGCAACCGGTGAAAAAGGTTCCACCCCTCTGGAAGCGTCTCCCCAAATAGCTTGCGAGCGGCTGCATTCGCGAACGTCACCATTCCGCGCTCGTCCGCCGTTGCCAATCCCCCGGAGATGGAGGAGACAATCTGGTCGTTCAGGTGTCTGAGACGCGAAAGGTCCTTGCGCACCAACCCAAGCGTGGCGTTGCTCCGTTCCAGTCGAGATGACATGGCGGTGATCAAGAATGCAACCAGAAGGAAGCCGACCAGGTGCGTCATCAGGCCGTAAAGCGTGGCGCCTGGCGTTGGCTGCTCGTAAGCTATGCGGACAAAGTGATCGGGTGCAAGCCAGTCATAAAATTGAACCACGCATAACGATCCGTACAGCAGCGCGTTGGCGGCCGCGAGCGTGAAGGCGCCCCGGCGCTTGAGAATGACCCCCGCCACGACTATCAAGATGCTATATAGAAAAGTGAATATGGACGTGAGCCCGCCCGTCAAGAAAGAGAGGAGCGTGACCGCGGCCGCGTCCCCGCAGAGCTGGGTGTAGATGAATCCCTGCCTATTTCGGATAAATGGAAACAGCCAGAAGGCGACGCTGTAGGCCAGGTTCAGGGCCAGGACCGTCGCCATGAAATAAAAGAATGGCTGGATGGCAAGCTCTGTTCCGACGGTGGCTTGGATGCCCAAAGCGCTCAAAAAAAAGGTGAGCGCTATGACCATCCGGAAGACCATTAGCCGGACGGCCTGCTT
>JBBIMN010000264.1:2951-3312 GCA_037444385.1 Acidobacteriota bacterium
CTCTCCGGGGGAGGGGCTGGCGGGCGCTTTCCGCGCCCGCCAGTCCTGAAGCAACGCTACTGGATCTGCTGAATGAGGGTGAAGAGCGGCATATACATCGAGATGACGATGCCACCGATCGTGATACCCAAAAAGACAATGATGAGCGGCTCCAGAAGGCTCATAAGGTTGGCCACCGCCTCGTCCACTTCGTCCTCGTAGAAGTCGGCTATCTTGGAGAGCATGGAATCCAAAGCGCCCGTTGCCTCGCCGACGCCTATCATCTGGGTCACCATTCCCGGAAAAATCTTCGAGGCGATGAGGGGCTCGGCTAGCGTTTTGCCCTCTTCCACCGATTTGCGCGTTTTGAAGATCGCCTCTT
>JBBIMN010000265.1:0-3297 GCA_037444385.1 Acidobacteriota bacterium
GAGGCGATCGAGAAGAGCAGGGCCGCCTTGAAACCCGGCGTCAAGGGCGTTGACGTAGACGCCATCTCGCGCGGGCAGATAACGGCCGCCGGGTTCCCCGAGTACCCGCACGCGCTGGGCCACCAGGTGGGGCGCCACGTCCACGACGGCGGCGCGCTGTTGGGCCCCGCGTGGGCGCGCTACAGGAACACCCCGTTCATTCCAGTGGAAGAGGGCATGATCTTCACGCTGGAGCCATCCTTGAGCGTCGAAGGCTTCGGCGCGGTCGGCATCGAGGAGGACGCGGTCGTGACGCCTTCCGGCGGCAAGCTCCTCGCCCCGCCGCAGACGAAGCTTTGGACGATTCGCGGCTGACGCCTCGGAAGGAGCATCTTGTGCCTGGCGCTTGGTGGAGGCCGCGCCCAAGACGCGTTATTGCGGGCTTTTCGTTCCCGCTGCTATACAGAGCGCCGGAGGTGCGGCGCTCTTTACGCGGGCAGGGGTTTAGGGGAAGCACGATTATCGCGGCCTGCGCGGCGAGTCCGCCGTGGGAAGTTCGTTCGGTGGAAGGCTGAGGGTGCAGCACGCGATCCTTTTCCACTCTCCACGCTCCACGATGCAAACTTCGTTCGGCGGATGGTTGGGGTGGCAATGTACGCGTGTCTTTTCTCGACGGCTTGCATCTTACCCTTTCGGGGAATAGATTAAAGGTTGTGGAGGCGGGCCATGTGGGACAGGGAACTCTCCTGGATTCGCCAATTCGCCCGCGGCCTGGAGGCGCGCCCGGCGCTTCCCGACGCCAATTCCGAAGATATGGAGGAGCATTCCAGCCAGATCGTTCGCCTCCAGGATACTCTCTCCCTGATAGCCTCCCTTCCCGTCCGCCGGCGTCCCAACATTGCGGCATGGGATGATGAGGTGGCACCGCTTTGGCGGCGGCTCTTCGCCAAGGGTGACGATATTGACAGGTACGTGCTTGGTGACCTGTGGGCCTCGATCTTGATGGAGGCGGGAGAAATAGAACGGGCGACGCGCGCCCTGGTTGGCGTCGTAGCGTCCGCGCGCAATTTCTACCTTTTTGACGAAGGGCTGGCGCGGTGCCAGGAAATCAGGAAACTGTGCGCGCAACGGCCCAGTGTTCCTCTAGCCCAACTCATAAACGTCGAGGGTTCCATCCATTATCTTCTCGGAAATCCCGATGCGGCGGAGCATTCTTACCAGGACGCGCTTGATCTGGCTGAACCGCTCGACGACAAGGACTTCCCCTTTTGGATCGGCGCCACGAAGAGCGACTTTCTTTCTCAGGAGCAGTTCAACCTGATCGAAACCTGGCTGGACAGGGCCGAAAAGGCCTCGCGTCCAGAAAGAGGCCTGCTCGCCGAACAGATCCGGCGGAAGCTTTCCACGCTTGAGGCTATGCAATTAAGCAGCGGTTTCGGCCATTTTCGCGCGGTGGCCGCCGCTGAGCTGGCCATTCTCGAGAGGGACTTCCCCAAAGCCCGTCAAACTCTAATGAGCCTCGGCGAGAAGGGCAATCTCGTCGAAGGCCCTTACCAGTACCCGTTATTGACCATTCGCTGCCGCCTTGAATCTCGAATCTGCCAACTGGAAGGAGACTGGCAGGGCGCATACGAGTGGGTCCGGGGAGCGCTCAAGGAGGGGCTGAGCCACGCCTTCCCGACAGAGGAACAGATGGTGCTTGCCCAGGCGCTCGTGGTGCTTAACGGGCTAGGCGCCTCGCGCCAATCGAAGCCGGAGGCGAGCCTGGTCTCGGACATGGTCCAGTTGCTGGAGGACAAGGACTGGTACACGGGGCGGTCACACTCCCAGAACGTCGGCGCGCTGGCTCACAGGGTGGGGTGCGTTGTAAACCAGGAGTTCGGCGCCGGGATCAACCTTGGCCTCCTGCACATGGCCGGCCTTCTCCATGACATTGGAAAACTTCGCTGTCCATGGTCGCTTCTAAACAAGATAGGGCCGATAACTCCGAGGGAGCGGGTCCTTCTGCACGAGCATCCGGAGCACGGCGCGGCGATCTTGAAAGCCATCGGCATGGATGACAAAGCCGCCGTCGTCGAACAGCACCACGAGACCATGAACGGCTCCGGATACCCCAAAGGCATCCCCCCGCAGCCGATGGGAGCGGTGGTGGCCGTTTGCGACGTCTTCGAGGCCTCGGTGACGCCCAACCGCAGGTACAAGGAGCCCAAGGCGCCGGACGCCATCCTTCAAGAGTTAAAGTCCTTGTCACCCGCTCTATACTGGCCCCCTGCGGTGGAGGCCCTCGCCCGCCTGTAACGGCTCGCGCCATAGTGATACAATAATCACGGCGGAAAAGGGTGGTTCCTTTCCGCCGGACTGATTTAGATGAGGGGGTGAAATGTCCTTCAGAAAGGCCGTAGCAAACGCAATACCGGGGCGGCTTGTGCGCGTTTTTGCGGCGCCATACGTCGCCGGCGATTCTCTGGAAAAAGGCCTCGCCGCGGCCGACAGGCTCTACCAGGAGCGGGGCCTCATGAGCACGCTGGATGTCCTTGGCGAAGCCGAAAAGACCGAGGCCAAGGTTACCAGGGCTGTCGAAGTTTACCACCGGGCGGTCGAGGCGCTCAAGGAACGTCCATACTCCACGCTCTCCATCAAGCCAGGCCACTTCGGCTATTATGTTGACCCTGGTTTTTGCTGCGCGAATATCGAGGGGCTCGCGAAGGCTTGCCAGGCGGCTGGACGAGGACTGACGATTGACATGGAGGATACCGACCTTACTGATTGGACGCTTGCCACCTACAAGTCGCTCAAGCCCAAATATTCGGTCCTTGGAACGGCCCTTCAGTCGAGACTGCACAGGACCGAAAAGGACATTGACATGTTGGACGGGCTTTCGGCCCACATCAGGCTTTGCATCGGGATTTACAATGTTCCAGGCTCCATGGCCCTGACGCGCAAGCGCGACATGAAGGAGCACCTTTTGAAGCTCCTTCGAAAGCTCGCCGAGCGCGGCCATTACGTCTGCGTCGGCACGCACGACACCGAGTACATTGCAAAAGCGAGAGCCATCCTTGAAGAGATGAAGGTTCCCAAGGACCGCTGCGAATTTCAGATGCTCCTTGGCGTTCCGCGCGAGGCCGTCCAGAAGCAGCTCGTGGACGCCGGATACACCATGAGGCTCTACGTGCCCTTCGCGGAGGACTGGAATGACGCCATCGCCTATCTTCGCCGCCGTATGGTTGAAGGCCCATCCATAACGGGGCTCGTCCTCAAAAATCTGGTAAAACGTAATTAGACGGAGGCATTTCAATGAAACGGTGGACGATTGCTCCG
>JBBIMN010000266.1:0-3275 GCA_037444385.1 Acidobacteriota bacterium
GGCGCGAGGAAGGCCCACCTTCACGCTGATGCGCGTCAGCGCGCGCCGGCCTTTGCGCTCGCTTGGAATATCGCGGGAATTGGTGCAAATCATCTTCCGCCTCCCGCGCAGGCGCAGGCGCAGCCGGCGCAGGCGCAGGCGCACGCGCAGCCGCCGCCGGAGTAGTGGCCGCCACTAGAAACGGGCACTGGGTTAGTCGTCGTAGTGACGCGCGACGCGAGGCCCGGGACGCTGTTGACGAGATCATGGCCGAAGCCCTCGATGCCGCTCACGATGCCGTTGGCCGCAGATGTAATGTTCGGCAGGCCGCCGCCGGAGGGCGCGCCAACCCCGCCTCCGCCTGGAATGGAGCCGGTGTGCCCTGAGTAGAGAATGGGCCACCAGACTGGCACCGGCATAGGTCTTTGCGCATAACGTTCGGTGGCGTGCTGGCCGAAGTCCTTGTCGAGTATCAGCCACTCGAAGGCTTGCGAGTAATCCTCCGCTCCCACCTGGTCCCACGCCTTGCGCATGATCTCCTGGTAATAGGCTACGCTCTTGGCGCGGCTGTACCCCTTCATCTTGTCGGAAACCTTCTTGATAAGGTCCGTTAACACGCGCGCAGCTTCTGCCTCGCTCACCTTTCCGTCGTCCGCCACCGCTTTCGCGAACTCCTCTTCGTATGAGAACTGCGGCTTGGAGCCGGTGGTCACTTCGAGCTTTAATGGGCTGCGTCCAGTGACCTTCAAAATGCCTTTGCGCACCATGCCGAAGAGAATGAGCGCCATAACTTTATCAACCGGCTGCTGCATCAGCACCGCGACTTCGGGAACGGTCAGGCCGCGCCGCACCTCCGTTCCCTCCATGCCCACCGCCGCCGGAAGATATTGCAGCCTGCGCTGGCGGTTTTTGAAGATGCCGAAGATGATCAACGCCGGGAACAGCATGAAGAATAGGCACGGCATGCAGCCACCCGCCGTGCGTATAAGGCCGCCGAAGAGCGCGGCCACCGGGTTGACGCGCGGCGGCTTTTGCACTTCGGCGATCCGCTGCATCACACTCTTAGGAAACGACGCGCCGAAGGTGTACTGTCCAGACGGGGAGGCGTTCGGCACGTCCCACGTGTAAACAACCCTGTTGTTTTCAAATCGTGATGACGTTGGCTGGGTCGCGTGCCATCGCGGCTCCTCCGGCTTGACGCCTTCGGGCAGGACGAACTCGCAAAGAAGGCGCGTCTTGCCGCTGGTGAATTCGGCCCCGTACCACGTAGGGCTGAACTCCATGCTTGCGTAATTCGGGTCGTTGTCATCCCTGAAAACCATGTTGGACGCCGAAGCCTTCAGGTGCAGCGTGCCGCTTTGCCCGGCCGGTATCGTCTTGTCGCCAAGGTGTACTTCCACGCCAGGCTTCACGTATTCGGAGGGACGTATGTCACTCACCGGGGCGCCGTCGAGATCTGCCGTCACTCCGCCAAGATCGTAGTTTCCGTTCGGCATTCCCACGTCAACCACGTCAATCGGCCGGCCCTCGTTAGCGAAGGTGATCGCATAGTCTAGCGTGACCGAAGCATCGGGGTTGACAGTGACTACGCAGTGGTTTTGAGGCACCTGAAACTTGTACTGCTGCGCCATGGCGCAAAGCGGCAAGGCAACAGAAAGAGCCAGCGGCAAAAGTGACCAAGGCCTGAAAATCTCTCCCCCCTTCACCATTTAGGTTCCTCCTGAATCAGATAGACAGCGCCGCAGTATTGGCAGGTGACGGACATCGTGCCTTCGGCGCCGGTTTTGACCGAGGCCGCGTCAGCTTGGCCGCCGCAGTGAGGGCAGGTCAGCGCTTTCAAGCTCAGTTGCCCCGGCGCTTCCTGCGCGCTCTTGGCCCCGTTCGGTAAGTTCGCCGCCGCGGCGCTTCGCCCCGAACGCCAGGCGAGGATGACCAGGACGAGCCCGCCCATGAAGAGGAGCAGGCCGACGATCAGGCGCGGCATCACCTTCCCGCCAGCCACCGCCTCCGGCGCAGCCGCCGCCAGCAGGAACAGCGCCCCCAGAAGCCACAGAAAAACAGCCATCACGACGGCTACTATCCGCATCACCGGAAGACTAGCGAAAATCACGCCGAAAGGCAAGGGGCGATGAAGGATGATGGATGAGAGGTTATGGATGAAAGATGAAATAGCTTGCCTTGTCGCGTCATTTCAGCTTGCGCTGGAACCTGGTTCACCGCGGGGATAGAAGGCGCGGAGAAAGACAAGGCTTACTACTCCGGCGGCGGTGATGCTGGCGGTCCAGCGAAGGGCTTCTTCGGAGCGGGGATGGGAGAGCAGCGAGGCCGAAGCCTTAGTGCTCCGTTCCGGAAATACGCTGGCATTCAGCCGCCGCTGCATCCCGCGGGGCGGCGTTGCTCGGGCTTGGCGTACGGCAGGCCAGTACGCCGGCGTCCTCGCGCCTTGCCCGGCGGGCGCGCCGGCGCCCTCGGTGCGTC
Organism: Acidobacteriota bacterium; assembly: GCA_037444385.1. GTDB lineage: Bacteria > Acidobacteriota > UBA4820 > UBA4820 > DSQY01 > JAEMPZ01. Next base: position 2,458 of record JBBIMN010000266.1, read on the forward strand.
ACCGTATTTCCGAAACTGAGCACTTGGGCGCGCTTGCGAAAGCCACACTCCAGGGCTGGCTCCGCCAAGCCGCCCGCCTGCCGCCTGTCTGCGTGCACCGCACAGGCAGGCGCCGCGTGGCAACGCGGCGCGGGCAGGAGCGCCGAGAGGGAAGGGGGCAACCCCTGCCCTCTCGGATTAGTAACTTGCTGGAATGCCAGAAGGGGCCATCTGTCTTCCGGTATGAGCGCGCGCATAAGCGGCAAGGCGCGTTCAAAGCAGGGTCAGATGGGCTTCCCGCACTTGGCGCAGAAGGCGTCATTGACATTGGCCGCCTGGTTTCCGCAGGCCTGGCAGCTCTTAGCCGTCTGGGCGCTCCTGCTCTGCGGCTGGATCGCGCCCGCCGGCTCGTCCGAGGCGGCGTCGCGCATCTCCTGCTTAAAGTTTTTGATCGTCTTTCCCATCGCCGAGCCCAACTGTGGAAGCTTTGACGAGCCGAAGATGAGAAGGAGAATGAGAAATATGACGAGCAACTGTTCGGGGCTGTCGAAAAAGGCGAGGGCGTTGATCGGGGACATGGAACCTCCTAAGCGTGCCCGGCGCTCTTACGCCGAGATTTTCCGCATAACCCGGAGAGCACGACCGCGGCATGCCACTCCGCCCTCACCCGCCCGCGTCTTTTGTACCACTTTCGATGTTGATCCGTCAATGAACGCCAGGAGCCGAAATTCCGCGATAGAAATGTCTTGTCTCTGATGACGGTCGTGCCCCGCCGAAAAAAACTTGTTTTTATTTGAGAGGGAGGGCCATTCCCTCCCCCTCCGCAGGCAAAGCCCGGC
>JBBIMN010000267.1:0-914 GCA_037444385.1 Acidobacteriota bacterium
GGATGCAGCGGCGGCCGAATGCCAGCGTATTTCCGGAACGGAGTACTAAGGCGCCACATAGTCGGGTGATCGGGGCATCTCAACTTCAAGTCGCTCGCGAGGGCGCCGGTCAACGAACTCGGGGTGGTCTACCTCTTCGGCCTCCTGCATGACGCGTTCGATTTTCAAATCGAGTCGATCCAAGCGGGGTTCCCTGACTGCACCGCTCGCCGCAAGATCAGCGCCGAGAAGTGGAAAGAGCTACGGATCGAGTTCGAGAGCAAACAGTTCGTGGCGCATAGGCACGACCCGGACCAGGTCGAGATGATCATCTGTTGGCGTCACGACTGGCCCGAATGTCCCAAGCACATTCAAGTCATCGCGCTCTCGGCGTTCGTGCCCGAAGCCACTGCGCTCATCGAGGCCATCAACTCCGAGAAGAAGCCCCTCACAGCATGGCAGGCATTTGCGCAGAAGCACCGGCTCGCGGGTAAGAACTTCGCTGAGATCTCGAACCTCTGGAAGAAGCGCCGAGATGGTGCCACGGAAGCCTAACCAGCCGTTGCAGCCGTCCCACTCGGCTGTTACGCGGCTTGCGTGCGCAACCCGCGCGCCAGCCGGCGGGCGCCTGCCCGCCGCTCGCGAACCCCCCGCATCTGTTTCTACTCCCTGCTCACTACTCACGTAAAGAATGAAACATTAAGGGAGGAGGGTGACGAAGTACCACCACCATCCTATGCTCACGAGAAACAAAATATCATTTGACGTGGAGGGCCTAAGCGTTTAAACTATCTTTGATCGAAGGGGGAGCGGAAATGCAACCTCAGCGTTTTGGCGACTACCTGGCTGTTGAAGTTTTCTCCCAAACCAGTCTGGGCGCGGTTTTCAAGGCCGTTAGCCTTCTAGGAGAGCCTCATCTATTCCTTCTTAAGGTG
>JBBIMN010000267.1:924-3274 GCA_037444385.1 Acidobacteriota bacterium
CCAGGGAGGTTTCAGACTGCGTTCCAGCCGCCACACTGTTGCAAGCACACGCCAATAAATGGAAGGATCTGGGCGATCTATACACCCTCGGCCTGAATGGATTCGGCCAGCAGGCGGGTGAGATATTTATCGCCGTGGAATACCTCCAAGGCAAACTGCTTTCGGACGTCTTGGCGCGCTGTGCCCAGGACGGGCTTCCTCTGGCGCACGACCAGTCCGTCTATCTTGCGGAGCGTATCGCCGGCGCGCTTCTTTCGCTTTCGACTCAGGGCCAGTGCCACGGCGCGCTAAGCGCTGAAGAGGTCCTGGTTACGTTCGAAGGCGAAGTGAAGCTGCTGCCCGGAGTGGCCAGGGACATTCAAACGACGCCTCTTCTTGGATTGCCCGCGCTCGAAAAGTCCCTTTCGTGCCAGCCGCCGGAAGTTCGCGCGGGGCAGAAGGCGCAAGAGGCGGCCGACCGCTTCGCCCTTGGAGCGCTTTTTTTCGAGTTCCTCTCAAGGCAGCCGCTCAGGCCAGAGGGTAAGCGCGTCGAGGTCAAGGCCAGGTTTGAAGAAGCCGTGAAGGGCATGGGTTCCCTTGAACCGCTGCCTAAAGACCTCGCCGCCATCCTCGAAAAGAGCCTTCTGCCCGAGGCGCCAGGAGCCTACAAGTCCAGCGACGAAATGAAGGCCGACCTCAACCAGTTAATCACCTCTGGAGAGTACAGTCCCAGCACGTTCAACATGGCCTTCTTGATGCACTCGCTCTTTCGTGACGAGGACGAGCCCGAGAGCAAGCGGGACAAAGATTTTCTAGCCATGGACCGGACGAAGTTCTTGCCCTCCGCTTCCAAAGAGGCGGAAAAGCAGACGGAGCCAGAACCTAAACCCAAACCGAAGCGAAAACCTCTCTATACTCCTTCTCCGGAACCGGCCCCCGATATTCCAACCCCCACCTTCGGCGTCGAGCCGGAACCAAGCCGAAAAGGGCTATTCATCAGCCTTGGCGCGTTGGTTTTGGTAGTGGTGATTACGGTTCTCTCTTACTTTGCCTTTTCCAAGCGGGGGCCCGGCGAGGCGGAGATCCGCGCGCAGATTGAAGCCCAGGTCGCCAATGAAAGGGCTTCGCTGAAAAAGCAGCAGGACGAGCTTGCGGCGAAGCTGGCGGCGTCCGAAAAAGACAAGCAAGATCTTGAGCAAAAGATGGCGTCGGCGAAAACGGCGGACGAAAAAGCCAAGGCGCAAAAACTCCTTGAGGAGGCCAAAAGAAAGGTTGACGAACAGAAGCAGGCTCAAGCTCAGTTGGCCGAAAAGGATAAGGCGTCGAAACCACCGGCCGCCGTGGCCGTTCCGCCCTCCCCGAGCGTTCCACCTCAGGCTAAAAACGACCAGGCCTCGCAAGGAAACGCGGCGACGAGCCAGCCGGAGCGGCCGCCAGCGGCGCCGGTGGAAGCACCAACGGCTTCGTCCTCGTCCACCAAGGTGGGCGATTTTGTCGAGCTTTTCGCAGTAAGCGTGAAGCCGAAGGAACTTAAGGGGCTCTCCGTTGAATACACCCCACAGGCGCGCGCCAACCGGCTCAGCGGCCAAATCTACCTGGAGGTCTCGGTTGATGAAACCGGCGCCGTGACCGATGCTAAAGTGGTCAGGGGGCTCGTCACCGATTACGGAATGGGCGAGGCGTTGGTGAAAGCTGCCCGTGGTATGCGCTTTTCGCCAGCCATAAAGGACGGGGTGCCAGTCAAAACAAAGGTCACGTTCCCGGTGCGTCTGGAAATCAAGTAAATATCTTCCGCTATTTTTAAAAGGAGAAGTGCCGGATGGACTCGAAAGCAGTGATGGAGCTGATCAAGTCGAGAAACATTCAGATGGTGGACCTTCGTTTCATGGACCTGCCGGGGCTCTGGCAGCACTTCACCGTGCCCGCTCAGGCGTTCGGCGAGGATGCTTTCAGGGACGGTGTCGGCTTTGATGGCTCCTCGATAAGGGGCTGGCGCTCAATTCACGAAAGTGACATGATCGTGATACCCGATCCGGAGACCGCTTTTATTGATCCTTTCTTCGCCCAGCCCACCGTGACGCTCATCTGCGACATTCTTGACCCCGTCACTCACGAGCCCTACCCTCGCGACCCGAGAAACATCGCCCTCAAAGCCACGTCTTACCTTTTGAGCACGGGCATTGCCGACACGGCTTTTTTCGGCTGCGAGGCCGAGTTTTTTATTTTCGACGACATTCGGTTCGACCAGACCGCCAACTCCGGCTACTACTTCCTCGATTCAAACGAGGGACGTTGGAACAGCGGCCGGGAAGAGAGCCCCAACCTTGGTTACAAGCCAAGGTACAAGGAGGGGTATTTCCCCGTGCCTCCA
>JBBIMN010000268.1:0-3242 GCA_037444385.1 Acidobacteriota bacterium
ACGCCGAGTTTCTTATCCATGGTGGGCGCTCCTCACTACGCTCTGAAGCGCTTTAAGCGCGGCGCCGGTGCCGTCCTGCACCGTGGCGGACACTTCCTCGGGACGGCTCACGCAACCGGCGGCGATGAAACCGCCCTTGGCGCCATTGGGCGCCAGGAAACCGAAATCGTCCTTCTTGAACCCTTCCGGGAGGCCGGAGGTGTTCGGAACGATCCCTGTAGCCAGCACCAGCAGGTTTACTCTCTCGGTCACCTTGCGCCCCTGAAGAACGTCCTCAAACGTGACCAGAAGATCTTTCGTCGCTTTGTCTTCCTCAACCTTGGCGACCTTTCCCTTGATAAGCCTTATGTTCTGCTCCTCGGCCACTTTCTGGTAGAAATCCTCGAGCCGGCCGGGCGTCCTGATGTCAATGTAATAAATCGTAATAGGCATCTCCGGATACTGGGCGCGGAGATAGGCCGCCTGCTTCAGCGAGGCCGAGCAACAGACCGCCGAGCAATATGGCAGGTGGTTTTCGTCGCGGGAACCGGCGCACTGAACGAACGCCGCCGAGGCCGGAGCTTTCGAGTCCGAGGGCCTTGTTATGGCCCCTTTCGTCGGGCCGTCGGGCGCCGCGAAGCGCTCCATCATCACGCTCGTAATGACGTTTTCATGCCGGCCAAAACCAAGGTTGTCAATCTTCGCCGCGTCATACGGCGCCCAGCCTGTTGCCGCGACCACCGCCGAGACTTGGAAAGTCCTTGTTTGCGCCCGCTCGGAAAGGTCAATGGCGTTGTACGTGCACGCTTCCTGGCAGATATTGCATCCGCTCGGGCAAGCTGTTCTGTCAATCACGTACTTCGCTGGGTAGGCCATCTTGAACGGAAGATAGGCGGCCTTTGTTTTTGAAAGGCCATAGTTAAAATCGTCGGGCCTCTCGGCCGGGCAAACCTTCTCGCAGGCGCCGCAGAGGGTGCAGGCGTCCGTGACAAATCGGGGAGTTAGCTTGACCGTCGCTTCGTAAGCCCCGGCGGAACCGGATAGCCTCTGCACCTCGGCGAGCGTCAGAATTTCTATGGCCGGGCTTTTCTTGAGCCTCTGGAAGTTGATTTCAAGGCCGCACGCGGGAGGACACAACTTGGGAAAATATTGGTTCATCCTGGCGACGCGCCCCCCAAGATGCGCTGATTTCTCGACAAGAACAACGTCGCATCCGGCTTCGGCCGATTCGATGGCGGCCGTCATTCCGGCTATGCCGCCCCCTATCACCAGTACCGGCTTGCCTCTTTTTTCAAGTCCACCGATTTCTGACATCCAAGGTCCCTTTCCTGAACGATATTCCGCGCCGTCACCCGCCGGCATCGGTAGTGGCGGCTTCACCGCCAACCGAGGGCTTTTCAAGGAACTCAGGCCTCACCTTCATCGTCTTTTCGCCGAAAAGGCTGAAGCGAAGCCACTGCGCGGCGAAATCGAGGAGATCTTCGTCATCGTTCCTCATGGCCTCGGCGCGGGCCTCATCCACGATGAACTTCTCGAGAAAAGTGGATTCAAAAACGAACCGCCTGAACCGGTCAAGATCGAACAGCGCCATGTGATACATCTCCATCTTCCGGGGCGCGAGGGCTTCGCCCTTCTCCCAGAAATCATGGAGCATCAGGTCTTTGAAAGATGCGCCCATCATGTCGTACTCTTCAATGCCCTGGTTCTCGATCCACTCTCTTACCTTCATGCTCCGGCCCTTGCCGTGGCCGTGACAAATATCTTCCTTAAGAAGAAAGTAAAACCGCTTGTCATCTGGATTCGGGTTCTTCGGCTCGGCCACGCCCAGCGGATACATACGGCACGCCCATGGCCGATTGGCGTAAATCTCGCAGCCTTTGCCGGAGGCGAAAGGACAGCGCTTGCCCTCGGCGCTCATGTTCAAAAGGACGACCGGCACCTTCTGGTCCTTGGTAAAAGGCAATATGGTGTATTTTTCAAGGAATTCGCTCGACCCCATCTTTAGAGCGCGCTTCATTCTTAAAACGTCGTAAGGAGTCAAAACGATCGCTACGTCGGCACAGCAGCGGGTGAAGCAGTCCAGGTCCTGCCCGCACCTGAACGTGAACTCGTCATCCAGGTAGAGCCTTCGGGCGTTCTTCACGATCTGGTCGTAGGATTTCTTTTCGTCAGCCACTTTGAATGCTTTCATCGGAAAGGATGCTGCTTTTCAGCGCATCCTTTGACCAGACCGGCAAAGGGCCAGTCTCTCCGGTCGCTGGATCCATGCGGTGGCGGTAGGATGCAACGACGCCAAACCGCTCCTGCATCCATGCCCAGCCGCGAACGAAATATGGACAGTTGTCGTTAAAGCAGACGTACTGGAATTCACCGCTCCAGGCGACAAGCGGAGGGGTGGACCATTTGGCCATGGGCCTTTGGCAGTGGGGGCATTCTGGCGTCTCTACCGCAACAACAGCCATTTGGCTTTCCTGTCCCATGCCGCGTGGGCGGCAGCAAGAAAAGGCGGAGGCCCCCACCCCCCGTGGGAGCCTCCCTGGGAAAAAAGATCAGGCAAATATGCGCTTGATGGGACGCTTAATCATTTCCCATTTATCGCCTTTGAGATCGTACTTGCAGTTGGCGAAAACGAGCCAGTTCTGCTCATCCATGGCCGGCTTGTCAGCCCGGAAGTAGTAGCCAGGCCACCGCGTCTCCTCGCGGAAAAGGATCGTGCGGACGTGCGCCTCAGCCTGCCACATGCGCTGGACGTTTTCCCAGCAGCGCATGAGGTCGTGCAAGTTGGACGCGGCCAGCTTGTCGGAGTCTTCCTTGAGCCACTGCAGAAGCTCAAGCCCGCGTTCGAGGCCTGCTTTGTTTGTCGTGAAGTTGGAGGAGACGCCACCGGCGTACTCGTCCATGATCTTCTGCAGGCGGAACATGAACATCTTTGGCTTGATGTAGTTGGGGTTGACTTCAGGATCGGTCGTGAGGTTCTTGTTCTGCTCGTAGGTATCCAACGGCTTGAGGATGGCGGCCTTGATCTTCTCGACTTCGGCCATGTCCACCTTCGGCATCGTGTTGTTCTCGACGATAAACTTGATGGCGGCCTTGCCGACGATGCGGCCTTCGGCGTGCGAGCCCGAGGAGAACTTGTGGGAGGAAGCTCCCGACGCGTCGCCAGCGCAGAACATGCCTTTGACCGTAGCCATGTTCGCGTAGCCCCAGAAGTACTCGCTCTTGGATTCGCTCGTCTGGAGATCTTCCGGACCAGAGACCCACGC
>JBBIMN010000269.1:0-3241 GCA_037444385.1 Acidobacteriota bacterium
GAAGGTGGCGATGACCTTCTCCCTCAGGGATTCGTCCTTGATCCGGTCAATCCAGGGCTGAAGTAGCTCTGCAAATAATATCCCTCTCATTGAGATGCCCCTCCTCCGGGCTCCGCCCGTTACCGGCAATTGTGCCACTATGCAGGCAAGAGGGCAAGGCGCCAGGGGCGGATGATAGATGAGGGATGACGAGATGCAGACGGACGGTGGCGCCGGGATTGAATTTTAAGTGTTGAATGCTAAATTGTTGAATCACCAGCCCTGTCACGATGGCAGATGGCAGAACCACCGCCTCCAAGTTGAGAAAGCCGGTGGCTTGCGTTAATATAAAAGGCCGTGGAGGCCGGTCATGGCGCTTTTCGCTAAGGGGAAAACTCAGGATGATCCGCTGGCGCTGCTTCAAGCTGGCGAGTTCAAGAAGGCCGTGAGGCTGCTTGAGGCCAAGCTGAAGCGAAACCCAAATGATCCTTCCCTCAGGTGGAGGCTCGCCGAAGCTTATGAGGGGGCCGGGCGGGCCGATGACGCCGCGGCGATATACCGCGAGGAGGCCGAAGGCGCGCTGGCCTCCGGAGACAGGTCGAAAGCGGTTGCCCTTTTGCGCAAGGCGGCAAAGCTCGCGCCTTCCGATGAGGATCTGGCCAAACGAATCGCGGGGCTCGAGGACGCCAGCCCCCAAAGCGGCGTTTTTTCCTTCGACTTGAGCGAACATGAGCCTTCACGCGAGGACGTGATCGCGGGGGAACCTCCAGCGGCGCCGCTGGAAGAGATAACAGCCGCCGCCAAGCCACGGGAAACGGGCGGGCAAACTGCCGCGAGCGCCGCCGGGCCTCTCCCTACCGAGATGATCGAACCGCCGCTTGCCGAAGGGGGCCTGTTGAGCGCCCTGGCTCCCGAAGGCCCGCGCGAAGTTGGTTCGGACGATGCGGCGCTTCTTATAGAAGCTTTTCCTGGACTGGACCCGAACGAGGTGATGGACCTGATGGACGCCTTCAGCCGCAAGGAGCTGGAGGCTGGAGAGGTGTTGCTTCGCGAGGGAGAACCGGGCGAGGCCGTTTACCTCGTGACGAGGGGGCGCTTGGCCGCCAAGGCGGTGATCAGCGGCGAAGTGGTCGAACTTGCCGTGTTGGAACGCGGTGATGTTCTTGGCGAAGTGGCCTTCCTGAACCAGGTCCCCCGGACGGCCACGGTGGAGGCGGTAGAACCCTCCACCGTCCTTGAGATGCCTGGCGCCGCGGCGCGGAAACGGCTGGACTCGCTTCCTCAAGTGAAGGAGCGGCTTGAGCGCCTTATTGAGGAGAGGGTCGAGCGCACCATTGCGCTGGTAAAGACGCGCCTGAAACCTTTTTCACGGTGAACTCGCCAAGGGAGAAATTTCGCGATGGCGATTCATAAAATTGAACTCTACGGCTCTCCCATCTTGCGGGAGAAGTGCGGTCGCATAGAAAAGATCACGCCGGAGATACAGGAGCTTCTGGATGACATGGTTGAAACCATGCGGCACGCGAAAGGCGCCGGGCTGGCGGCGCCGCAAGTGGGCGTGCCCGTTCGCGCCATGATTATTGACCTTGGAGCGCACGAAGAGAGGGAGCGCCTGGCCTTCTTTATCAATCCGGAGTTTCTTTCAAAAGAGGGCGAAATGGTTGGAGAGGAGGGGTGCCTTTCCATCCCTCTGGTCTACGAGAAGCTACAGCGCCCCGCGAAGGTCAAGATCAGGGCGCTGGATAGAAACGGAGAAAGCTTTGAGATTGAAGGCGGCGAATTTTTAAGCAAGGCGATATGCCACGAGATGGACCACCTCGACGGCGTTCTTTTCATTGACCACCTTTCAGCGCTTCGCCGCGATATGGCCAAGCGAAAGATCAAGAAGCTGATTCGCGACGGCGAGTGGGACAACCCTTACCCGCTGGCAACGCGCGAGGGATGAACGGCGAAAATGGAGTGACTGGTGATTAGTGTGGAGGATGGCGGGTTCGCCGAAGCCTCTTGAAATCACCAGACACCCTCTTTAACGCGGAGAACGTTACAGTGAACATGCCCGCTCTTCCAAGCCGCATCGTCTTCATGGGCACCCCCGCCTTCGCGGCGCGAAGCCTCCAAGCGCTTCTCGACGCCGGCGCAAGGCCGGTTGCCGTCTTCACGCGGCCCGACGCCGTTGCCGGCAGGGGCCACAAAACTGTCGAGCCGCCGGTCAAGGCGATGGCGCGAGAAGCCGGAGTCGAACTCCTCCAGCCGAAGACGCTCAAAGCGCCGGAAATTCAGTCCCATCTGCTCGAGTTGGCCCCACGCGTGATCGTCGTCGCGGCTTATGGCCAGATTCTGCCCCAACCGGTGCTCGACATACCACCGCTCGGTTGCGTTAACGTTCACGCCTCGCTGTTGCCGCGCCACCGCGGAGCGTCGCCCATCGCCCATGCGATTTGGGCCGGCGATGAGACAACCGGCGTCACGACGATGAAGATGGAAGCGGGGCTCGACACCGGTCCGATATACCTGCAAGAGAAAACTCCTCTTCCGGCGGCGGCGACCACGGGGGCGCTTACGGAGATTCTGGCCAGAATGGGCGCGGGACTGCTGCTGAAAACTCTTCGCGGGTTGGAAGCCGGAAGCCTGCATCCGATTCCGCAGGACGACGCTCTTGCGACGCGGGCGGCCCGCCTTACCAAAGCCCAAGGAAAACTGGATTTCACCAAGCCGGCCGCCGAACTTGCAAGACAAGTCAGGGCCTTCGAGCCGTGGCCCGGAACATTTTTCTTGTTCAAAGGCGAAACCATAAAGGTGCATGAAGCGGTTGCAGGGCGAGTGGTTCCGGCCGGAGCTGGTCCGGGCGAGGTTGTCTCATCTGAACCGCTGGCCGTTGCCTGTGGCTGCGGCGGCACGATTCTCTTTGCGGCTTTACAGCGGGAGGGCAAACGCCCCATGCCCGCCTCGGAGGTGCTGCGTGGATTCCCCATCCCGCCGGGTTCCCGGCTCTGACGAAAACAGTGGAAATTCCGGCGGCGAGAAGCGGGCGGATCGCTCTCCCGCGCGCGTGATCCGCGCTTCGCGCCCTCTGTCTCGTCCCGCGGCGCAGGCGCCGCAAGAGCCGCCCAAGCCCGCCTCCAAACCCAGCACCTCCTTGAAACCGGGAGACCGCCTCTGGAGCAAGCCCAAGAAACAAACCATTTCCCGCGGCAATTCACGGCTGGTCTATTTGAGCACAAAGGAGTACGAGGGCGATCAGCCGCCGGTTCCAGAGACTCCC
>JBBIMN010000270.1:0-310 GCA_037444385.1 Acidobacteriota bacterium
CTTCTACGGCCGTTACTACCAGCGTGTCGCCAACGACCTGGCGATCCGCGCCCTCTCCGGCGAACTCGGCGCGAGTATCTATACCTATGATGCCGCTGCTACGATGCCTTACTACACCTCGATCAGCGGCTACAGCGGCACCTATCTCGAGCAGTATCCGGGAGGCCCCTACACCGACAAGCTGCACGGTGCCTACAACAACGAGTGGATCGTCGGCTACCAATACGAAGTGGCTCCCGAGTGGACGATGGGCGCACGCATCATCTACCGCGACCTCGGCCGGACGATTGAAGCCATCTCGATGGACGGC
>JBBIMN010000270.1:326-3235 GCA_037444385.1 Acidobacteriota bacterium
AGCGCCGGTTGGACCCTCTGGAATACGACCCATAACGCCTTGTTCGCTGAATTCAATACACCGTACTTCCAGAACGCCCGATACCACTTCCCCAGGCCGATCCGGCGCTACACGGCGCTCGAAATCACCATGGACAAGCGGTTCAGCAACCACTGGATGATGGGCGGCTCCTACGTCTTGTCGAGGCTGGAAGGCAACTACGAGGGCGCCTTCTCGAACGACAACGGGCAGGCGGACCCCTTCATCAGTTCAAAGTACGACATCCCCGAAGGCATGGTCAATTCCTACGGCCTCCTTCCGGATGATCACACCCACAACCTGAAGCTCTACGGCACCTACTCCTTCGACTTCGGCCTCGATCTCTCGGCCTACTTCCACCTCCAGAGCGGAGCACCGGTCAACAAGTACGGCTCGCTCATCGCGGCGGTCGGCTACGGCGTCGGCGAGCGGCTCTGCGAGCCTCGCGGCTCCGGTGGCAGGACGCCCTCCATCTGGGCTCTTGACCTCGGCGCCCAGTACAACATCAAGCTCTGGAAGACCATGCTCGGGCTGCGCGTCGACATCTTCAACGCGACCAACGAGCAGCGCGTCAACGCGGTTGACGAGGTCTGGACGGGCGACAACATTTCCAATACGCAGGAAAACCTGAATTGGGGAAAGCCCATTTCCACACAGACACCCCGCTCGGTGCGCTTTGCCATTCGCTGGACATTCTAGTCTCTTTTTCTCTGTGTTCTTTGAGGGCCCCGTCAGGGGCCCTCTTTTTTATTTATGCGCGCTGCGCTATTCCTGGGCATCCCTGGCAAAGAGCGGCAGGAGGCGTTTCATGGCGCCGATCACGCGGCGCCGCGCCACTCGACACGATTCCCAATGAGATGCTCGTTGAGGGAAAGCCGCTTGACGGCGGCGAAAGGAGCGCATGCCTGTTGTATAATACATCTTTTGGAGGTTCAGGATGCGGTTACAGCGGCTGGCTATATTGTTTCTCCTTCCTCTTTGCTTTGCGTCTGCCGGTTCATTGGCCGTCGGCCCGGCGCTTGCGGGTTCGAGACCCTCGGTGCTTTTCATCACGCTGGATACGACGCGTGCCGACCGTCTGGGCGTCTACGGAAACAAAGACGGCCTTACGCCGTCGCTTGACGCGCTGGCCTTCCGTTGCACGCTCTTCGAACACTGCTATACCGCCATTCCCCAGACCTTCCCATCCCATCTCACGGTTTTTTCGGGATGGGACCCGGACCACCACGGGGTCAGGAAAAATCTTGAGACTTTTGTTCCAAATAAGGTGCCTCTCTTGGCCGAAGCATTCGAGAACCGCGGCTATGCCACTGGCGCCTTCGTCTCTTCAATGGTGCTCCTGGGGCGGTTTGGCATCAGCCGAGGCTTTGAGACCTATGATTCGGACTTTTTCGATCCAAAACAACCTTCCGTCAGCGAGCGCCCCGCGGGAGAGACCTGCGCCCACGCCCTGCGCTGGATTCTTAAGCAGAAGGAGCCATGGTTTTGCTGGATTCACCTGTACGACCCGCACGATCCATACACGCCGCCGCCGCCGTTCGCCGAGCGGTTCCAAAAGCAGCCGTATGACGGCGAGGTGGCCTACATGGATTCGGCCCTCGGCGCTCTTTTCTCGCGGCTGAACGAGGAGGGGCATCTTCAGAACACGCTCATCGTCATCCTTGGCGACCATGGAGAGTCCTTGTGGGAGCACGGCGAGCGCACGCACTGTATCTTCCTCTATGACGCGACGACACGCGTCCCGTTTCTTGTTCACCTTCCGGGCCAGACGGAGGCGCGAAGAGTCAAGGAGCCGGTGGGGCTGGTTGACGTGGCCCCAACGGTGCGTGACCTCTGCGGGTTTGACGCGGTTCCAGCCTGCGACGGCGCCTCCCTGCGCCCGCTGTTGGAGGGCGGCTCCTTGCCAGAGCGTCCAATTTACATCGAGAGCCTTGAAGCGCTCTACAGCTTTGGATGGGCGCCGCTCTACGCGCGCATCGAAGGCCGCTACAAGTTCATACTGGCGCCACGGCCCGAGCTATACGATGTCATTCAAGACCCGAAGGAGTTGAAAAACCTGTATGGCCTTGAGCCAGAGCGCGCGAAGCGGATGAAAGAGGCGCTTCAGGCTCGGTTGAAGGCGGCCCAGCCCCTCCAGGGCGAGAAGGCCAGGCTTGACTCCGAGGAGCTCAGAAGCCTTCAGAGTCTCGGGTATATCTCGGGCACGACCGGTGCTTCAGGGGCGACCTACAGAGACCCGAAGGACGGCACCGAGATAATAAAGCTGCATTCCGAGGCGATGAGGTTTTATGCCGCCGAAGAGTGGAACGAAGCTGCCTCCATATTCGAGACGGCGCTTCAAAAGGACCCGCGCAATCCTCTGATCTGCTATTATCTGGCGAGGTGTTTTGAGAAGAGCGATCCCGCCAAGGCCGCGCTCTATTACAGACGGGCGCTGTCAATTCGGCTCGATTTTTCGCAGGCTTACGGCGGGCTGCTTTCATTGCTTGTTGCCCAGGGCAAGGAACAGGATGCCTATGCCATAGGAAAGGCGGCATTGAAAGAGGCTTCGGATACGGAGGGGGGAGTTCACGCCATCACCGCATGGGCAGCGCTCAGGAGTGGGCGGCCAGCGGCTGAAACGCGCGCCGTACTCGCGTCGTCGCCGCGAGGCGGGAAGGATGAACCGCTTCTGCTTGAGGACGAGGCGGCGCTGGCTCTCCAGGAGGGTGACAAAGAGGCCGCGCTAAAGAAACTCAGCGCCTTCGCGGCGATTGCTCCCGCTGCCGACGTGGTCGGCTTGAACAAGGAGCCGCTCTTCTTCGGCCTGAAAGAGGATAAGCGTTTTTGGGTCCTAGTCCTGAAGGCGCGCCAGGAGGCCACGGCTCATTGAGGAAGCGGATGGCGAGGGG
>JBBIMN010000271.1:0-3234 GCA_037444385.1 Acidobacteriota bacterium
CACGTCAAGGCCCGAGCTGGCGGCGGCGGAAACGCGCCCGAGAAGCGTCAGATCCTCCACCCGCCGCTTGAGGTCGCTCTGGGCGCTCGTGAGATGGTTCAAGAGCGCCGAGCCGAACAGGATGAAAAGCGCTAGGAGGAAAAGGCTGGAGAGGCCGGTGGCCGTCCCCGCGGCCAGAAGGCTCAAAAGATAGCCCAAGGCGAAAATAGCCACGGTGTGTTTCAGGTCCACCGTGAATGACTCGAAGACGAAAAGCTTCAGGTCGGCGCCTTTGAAGAATTCCGTGGGCATGAAAAAAAGATTGTTGGCCAGGAAGTAAGCCATGAAAGCCGCCGCCGCCGCCAACAGGCAACGGGGCGTCTCGGAAGGGGGAAACGTTCCGCCCGAAAGATTGAAAGCCAAAAGCACCCCGGCGAAGCGGAGCATTCGGTTGCCGGCGTTTTCCAACAACAACCAGCCGTAAAAAGATTTTCTTGGCTCCCTCCTGGTGCGGATCCCGATGTCCAGGACGGTGGATGAGAGCGCCATGAGAAGCCCGTAAATCGGCGCGGCAAGAAAGAATGCCGCCAGCGCGAAGGCGATGTCGAACGAGACGTAATATCCCGACATCATTGAGAACTTGTAAGGAACGGCGGCCCACGACAAAATGAAGAGCGCCGCCAGGAGCAGCCAGGGGCTCACGACCAGTTGGTTCTCAGCCAGGAGCGGCAAGGCCGGGCCCAGGGCGAGTGAAGTGGCGCCGAGGCCAAGAAGGGCGGCCCAGGCAAGGGCGCCCGCCAAAAACATTACGACAGCATAGATTTGCCGTGCAGCGCTAATCGTCCCCACAAAGCAATTGTACCCGCTTGCGCCCCGCCTTACAAGGCAGAGGAGCATTCCGCCCTTCCCTCCCAACCTAGGTTATAATCACGAGGCATGGAGGGGCGCATGAAAAAGACTCTCATCGCGGCGAATTGGAAAATGTACAAAAACCGCGCCGACGCCGAGGCGTTTTTCGCCGCATGGCGTCCGCTTGCCGTTCCCGAAGAACGGGAGATCGCCTTCTTTCCTCCATTTACTCTCCTTGGCGCGGTCAAAAGCCTGCTTCCGCAAGGGCAGGAGATGGGAGGCCAGAACCTTCACGAGGCCGCCGAAGGCGCCTTCACGGGCGAGATTTCGGCTCCGATGCTTTCCGACGCCGGCTGCTCTTACGTACTGGTTGGACACTCGGAGCGCCGCCACGTTTTCGGCGAGTCCGATAACCGGCTGGCGAAGAAGTTCTCCGCCTCCATGAATGCCGGGTTGCGGCCGGTTCTCTGTGTCGGCGAAAAACTCGATGAGCGCGAAGCGGGCCGGACGCTCGAAGTCGTCCTCGGACAAATGGCTTCGGCTCTCGGATTGCTTCCGCCGACGGAGGGTTTCGACGTGGCATACGAGCCGGTCTGGGCGATCGGAACGGGCAAAGTGGCGAGGGCCGAGGACGCTTCCGTCGTTCACCGCGCCATTGTGGAATGGCTGAAGAAGCGTGGTGCCGGCAAGAACGCCCGCGTTCTCTACGGCGGCTCCGTCAAGCCCGACAACGCCGCCGGGCTTCTTGCAACCGAAGGCATCCACGGCCTTCTTGTCGGAGGCGCCAGCCTCGAACCCCTCTCGTTCCACAAGATCGCAACGGCGGAAATGTAGACTGGGCGATGGCAGAGCAATGCTGAATGCTAAATGTTGGATCACCGCCATCCAAAATAATTTTCCGCGCGGCTGTGAATGTAGCAATGACGGTGCTTTTGGCTTGGCAAACCGTCGTCCAATCAAAGGCCATGCGATGTGGCAAGGACGTTTTTCGCCGTGTCGCTCCGCGCTTTTGGCCCGCTTCGCGGGCCGCGCCCTCTTTTGCCCGTTCGTGACGGTCACCCCCGCTCCTTGTTTGGCGCCGGCGGCGCCGGACGATATTCCCCGCTTCGGAATGCGATCTGAATGGCGGCTCCCAGAAAAGTTATTTTGGAGAGGTGTGATCCATCATCAGTTTCACTTTTTCCCCGCTGGGTCTGCCTTTGGGGTTTTTGATGGGCCGCCGTTCGAATGGCGCGCCTTCCGGGACCCTTTTCCACGGTGTTTCCCATGAGAAGCCCGTTGCTGGGCGGCCAAAGCACGCACCTGCGATGGTTCAGGGTTGACCATGACAAAGTTCTTTCCCTCTTCCGACTTCGGTTCCGCGAGGTAGGGGACGGTGACCAGCGGAGGGAGCGCCAAAGGGTTGCATTTGGGGAGTTCCCCGGACTTGAAGAGGTTAGCGTCGCAGGCCGTCTCCGAAGAGTCCAGTGGCACGGCGGGCGCTTGCCCCCCTTCCTCCGCTGACTCGGAAGGGAGCCTCCCGACGGCGGCGGAAGGCGGCGGGCCATTTGTCGCTTCCGGTGTCGGGCGCGGCCCCGCCGTAAGTTCGGGTGTCCAGGCAGGGTGCTTCAGGTGAAAGTCCAGGAACGATATCGTCCTTAACCAGGCGTCAGCCCCTGCCACCTCGTCCCAGCCGCCGCGCTCATGAAGAGTGAAGCCGTGGCCAACCTTTGGATATACGATGAAGTCCACCGGCTTGCCAGTCTGGCGGAGCAGTTCAAAGGTCTCGATGGAGCGTCTGACCGGAACAATGCGGTCGGCGGTGCCATGAAGAAGAAGCGTAGGGGGGAAGTTCTCTTCCGCTGGAGGCGCGAAGCCCGGGGAGAGTCCTCCATAAAAAGCAACGACGGCCATGAGCCGCGGATCGGAAGAGGCGTAGTTCAACGCCAGAAAAGCGCCCTGGGAGTAGCCCACCAGCGCCAGCCTGTCCGGCAAAACCTCTGGAAGGGTGCATGCGAAGTCGAGAGCGTACTTGATGCTCGCCGCCCACTGGGTTCGCGTGCCGCGTCCCTTGTGCCCTCTGTCGTAATAGCGGACGAATAGAGCGACATAGCCGTGGCGGGCCAGGTCGTCTGCCATCGCGAGGTAGTAGGACTCCCCTCTGCGGGGGCCGTGGGTTCCGTGAAGCAGCACCACGGCCGGATAGCGCCCCTTTTCGGAGGGTTCGAAAACGTCAACCGCGACCTTGTCCTTGCCGGAGGGAAATCGCGTTTTGAATGAGTGGGCCTCGTTTTGAGGGGAGGCCTGCGAAGGCTGCAATACGTTCGGCAAAGCTCCCGCGTCCTTAGGGATTTCTTCTACCACGACTCCACGAGCGCCAGTGAACCCTGGAGCAGCCTGGCCGAAAGGTTGCATGGAAAGCAGCGC
>JBBIMN010000272.1:0-3222 GCA_037444385.1 Acidobacteriota bacterium
CAAAATCAGGCGCGAAGCATGAAGGCGGACGTTAGACAATGAAAGCGGGAAGGGCGCATTTCCCCTCCAATTCCATGACTCGCTTACCTTTTACCCTCTAACCATCTTACTGCTTTCACGTCTTACGTCTAACGAAATTCATCCTTCATGATTCAGCCTTCAGCCTTTGCCCTAGCGCGGATGCAAGCGCCGTGTACTGCTCTTCGGTGTTGTACAGTTGGGCGGAGATTCTCAGGACGCGCTTGGGGTGTGATGGCCAGTTGATTACTGGAACGTCGATATTGTAGCGGCCAACAAGCTCCTCCTGCAACGGGTCAATGAAGAGCGGCGGCGCCGGCGCCGGGCCGGCGGAATCCGGAAGCGGCACCGCCGCCATCGAGCCTATGAGCGCCTCGGGGCAGGGCGGCCTTATGTTCAACGCGTCGCAGAGTATATTGCGCGCTATAAGCGCGAGCGCGCGGTTTGCGCGCATGACTTCGGGCCAGCCGCCAGGTTTAAGGCCCCCGACGAAACGCATGGCCTCCGGGACGCAGAGAAACGGCGTCGGATCACAGGTTCCCGTCCAGCCAAACTCCAAAAGGAATTTGGGCCGGTCCTTTCGCGGCGAGTTCGCCCCGTGGCTGATGGCGAGCGGGCGGACGGTTTCCCGAAGGTCGCGCCGCGCGAAGAGAAAGCCAGCGCCCTTGGGCGCGCAGAGCCACTTGTGGCAGTTGCCGGTGTAGTAGGCCGCGCCCAGCGCGCGCAGGTCCAGAGGGAGCATGCCCAAAGCATGGGCTCCGTCCACGAGGGTTTCGACGCCCCGCTTTCTCATCTCCCAGACAAGCCGCGCAACGGGCATGACCAAGGCCGTCGGACTGGTGACGTGGTCCACCAACAGAAGCCTTGTCCTCTGGGAGACGCGCGCAAGGATGGCTTCCAGAATTTCATCAGCGGAAGCTACGGGAAAGGGAACCTCCACGACCACGACCCTCGCTTCAGCAGCTTCCGCCACGGCGGCAAGCGCGTTCCGGCAGGCGTTGTATTCGTGGTCCGTCACCAGCAATTCATCGCCTCGCCGGAGCTTCAATGAGCGAAGAACGGCGTTGACGCCCGTCGTGGCGTTTGGGACGAACACGACGCCATCGGCATCACACCCGAGAAACAGCGCGAGCTCCGCCCTGGCGGCGTCCCATAGCCCTTCAAGCTCGCGCGCCAGAAAGCGCACCGGCTGGGTCTCCATGTACTGGCGAAGTTGCTGCTGCGCGGCGAGAACCGGCGCGGGACAGGCGCCGAAGGAGCCGTGGTTGAGAAACAGGCACTTCGGATCCAATGTCCAATGCACCGCGAACGGAGAGGGCGTCAAGGAACTGGTTTCAACTTGAGATTCCAACCGTCGCCTCCACTGTCATTGAGTATAGTCCGCGGCAGCAGCCCTTTCAAGAAGTAGCGGGCGGGGCCGGCGCGGCACCTTCTTCCCCATTCCAACACAAATCTATGTCAGCGGCCCATTCGAGCATCAGCTTCTGCCCGCTGCACCCCGCGTAAAGACGCACCGCGTAAGCACCTGGAGAAGGAAGCACGGCCTCCACCACCGCGCCGCGCTCGCCGCGTTCCAAAGGCAGTGGCTCCGCGAACACCTTCGTCTCGCCCCGGATCAGATAGCCGCGCAGATCAACGCCTTGCGGGACGCCGAAAAACAGGCGCGCGTCCGGCGCCGTCATTTTGGCAGCCGAAAACTCCGGCCCAAGAGAGAGCCCGCACTTGAAGAAGCATGGCTTGAGCCACGGAAGCCGTTCGAAGGCTTCCCTGCTGATAGGATGTTTGGCCAGTTGCCAGCGCTCCTCGGCCGGCCAATGCGTGTAAATGAACTCATCCGGCGGCGTGTCAAAGTAAAAAGGCTCGAAGGCGTGCACGTAAGCCCCGCGCTCATCCAGCGCTCCGGCCCCCCACGTGCAATCCAAAAGCCGCCACCGGCCTCCCAGCAGCACCGCGTTCCAAGCGTGGTTGTGCGCGCCGGTGAATGCCGCCCCCACGTGGTATCCAGCTCCCTTGGCGAACCCGTGAATTGTCGCGCACTCGAGGCCCGCGCGGCTCGCCAGCGCCTCGAACAAACTGGAGTAGCCCTCGCAGACGGCGCTTCTTCGCTTCAGCGTCTCATCAGCCCCGGAAGATTCAAAGGCGCCGCTCTTGTATCCTTCAAGGTCGTAATCCACGTGAGCTGTCACCCACCTGAAAATGGCCCGCGCCTTTTCTTCTTCGGGCAGCTCTCGCGGAGCAAGGTACGCGGCCAGCGCCGCGATCGAGGTTTCGGCCTCCGGCGGCGCGGCGAGCGCCAGGCTTTCCGCCTCCAGCCACTCCGTCGAGATCGAGGGTGTTTGAGCCGGCACGGGCATCGGAACCTTGCGGCCACCGCAACCCGAGCAGAGTGTTATGGCCGTAATGACAGCCAGTGCCCGCCTGTTTACAGCCATCACCGGCTTCCCGGCGCGGCCCAGAATGTGGCGGGATTGGAAAGCCTCCGGACGCCGCTGTCTTCGCGCGGGGGTTGATAACCCGCTGGATCAAGCTCCACGAAGCAGTGTCTGCCCTCCGAGGACTCGTAACCGAAAACATTCTGCAACGGGCACTGGAGGCGATAGAGATTTTTGGCCATGTATCGCAGATACTCTTCTCTGTCCTCGGGCTGTCCGTTCCAGTTGGCTTCGTCGTCCAGAACCAGCGGCAGGCCACGGATCATCCGTTCGCGAACCTCTTGAATGCCCAGGTATCGCCCGCTCTCGTCGCGGAAGTAGGCCTCGAAGGTGGGATCCAGGTATATCCACTTTCCAAGGCTTCTCGCGTAAACGGCATTGATCACGTGGCAGTCGGTGTCCTTGGGATCGAAAGGCAGGCCTCGTTCAGGACGATCGCCATCATCCGGCAGTTGATGCCGCGCCCCTGCTCCCGGCAGACCTTCAGAAGGTTTAAGGAGTTCCTGGGCTCGGGATTGGAGGAGGCTCCGTCGTGCTTGACGGCCCGGTGCACCCACCGCATGAGGTTGAGAGCGCGCGAGATCTCATCCCCGTTGCCAGCCACCTGATCGAGCTTGTACGTGTTTCTCAATTCGGCAAGCACGCCGGCATCCGGAGATTGATAGGCAAAGACGGGCGCCTCTCCTGCCGACCCGCTATCATAAGCCGCGTACCGCCGTAACAGGGCCAAATAGCGTCCGCCGTTGGCGCGGGCCATTTCGGCGAGCTTCTT
>JBBIMN010000273.1:0-3196 GCA_037444385.1 Acidobacteriota bacterium
CACGTCAATGATCACGCAAGGGATCTCGGCCATCATGCCGAAGCCGAGGTTCTCCTGCATGAGCGATAGCCCCGGGCCGGTAGTCGCCGTCATTGCCTTTGCGCCGGCGAGTGATGCGCCGAGAATCGCTCCGATGGAGGCGATCTCGTCCTCCATCTGGATGAAGCGCCCGCCGACTTTGGGAAGCTGGGCCGAGAGAAACTCGGCTATTTCCGAGGAGGGGCTGATCGGATACCCGCCGAAGAACCTGCAGCCCGCGGCGAGCGCCCCCATGGAGCACGCCTCGTTGCCTGAAAGGAACTTTACCCGTTTTACGTTGTCGTTCATCGCGTCCCCTCTAATCAACGAAGATTGCGAAATCGGGGCAACGGATCTCGCAGAGCATACACTTGGTGCAGGCGTCGGCGTTCACCACCTCGACGTGCCTGAAGCCCATGGCCAGTACCTTCTCTGGACAGTAA
The DNA here is from genome assembly GCA_037444385.1 of Acidobacteriota bacterium. Taxonomy (GTDB): domain Bacteria; phylum Acidobacteriota; class UBA4820; order UBA4820; family DSQY01; genus JAEMPZ01. Next base: position 462 of record JBBIMN010000273.1, read on the forward strand.
GCCACGCAGATGTTGCAGAGGTTTCCCTTGCAATGGCCCTTTATGACGGTGATGGTCAAATCCTTCTTGACCTTCTGCCCGTGGCCCGAGACCGCCAACTTGTCCTTCTTTATATCCTTGAGCCGGCGGGAACCGGCGTCGGTTCCCTCCTCGGCCCTGCCGCTGATAATTTCTAGTGCATCAGCCATTGCGTTCTCCCGAAAAAAGCCGCCATCGCGGCAGCGCTATTGAAGCATCTCCATCATGGCGGCGCCGATCTCAACGGGCGACTTTACTACGCGGACTCCGGCGGCGGACAGGGCGGCCATCTTCTCGGCCGCCGTGCCTTTGCCTCCGGCGATAATGGCGCCCGCGTGGCCCATGCGCCTTCCCGGAGGAGCGGTCTGTCCGGCGATGAAGGCGACGACCGGTTTTTTCATGCGGCTCTTGATGTACGAGGCGGCCTCTTCCTCGGAGGTCCCTCCAATTTCGCCGATCAGCACCACGCCCTCGGTTTCGGGGTCGGCGTTGAACAGCTTCAGCGCCTCCTTGTGGGAAGTCCCTGGAACAGGGTCCCCGCCGATGCCGATGCACGTGCTCTCGCCAAGGCCGCACTCGGTGAGCTGCCACACCGCCTCGTAGGTCAAGGTGCCGGAGCGGGAGATGACTCCCACGCGGCCCTTCTTGTGAATGTAACCCGGCATGATCCCCATCTTGCATTCGCCCGGAGTGATGATTCCGGGGCAATTGGGGCCGATCAAGCGTGTCTTGGCGGTCGCTAAGACGGCTTTGACTCTCGCCTCGTCGCGGGCGGGAAGTCCTTCGGTGATGCAAACCACAACCTCGATGCCAGCGCCCGCCGCTTCAAGTATGGCGTCAGCCGCGAATCCCGGCGGGACGAAGATCAGCGATGCGTTGGCGCCGGTTTCGCGCACGGCGTCTTTCACGGTGTCGAAGAGGGGAACCTTTTCCTCCCACAGCCCGCCGCCCTTGCCGGGCGTCACTCCGGCGGCGACCTGCGTGCCGTACTCGAGGCACTGCCTCGCGTGGAAGGAGCCCTCCTTGCCCGTCAAACCCTGCACCACGACCCGCGTTTTCTTGTTTACCAGAATGCTCATGGCTTCCTCACTTCACGGAGGCGACGGCCATAGCCGCGGCCTGCTTAAGGTTGTCTGCAACCTGGAACTTCAAGCCGGAGTCCTGAAGCATCTGGCGGCCCTTGTCCACGTTGGTTCCCTGCAGCCTGACCACCACGGGGAGGGAGACGCCGGTCTCCTTCGCCGCCGCGATGACGCCTTCGGCGATCACGTCGCACCTCACGATGCCGCCGAAGATGTTGATCAGCACCGCCTTCACCTTCTTGTCGGAGAGCAGAATGCGGAAGGCATTCTTGACGCGCTCGGTGGTAGCTCCGCCGCCCACGTCCAGGAAGTTCGCCGGCTCTCCGCCTTCAAGCTTGATCACGTCCATCGTCGCCATGGCGAGCCCGGCCCCGTTGACCATGCAGCCGATGGAGCCGTCGAGGCGGATGTAGTTCAAGTCGAATTTGCTCGCCTCGGTTTCAAGTGGGTCCTCTTCCGAGAAATCCCGCAGCGAGGTGAGCTCCGGGTGCCGGTAAATCGCGTTGTCATCGAAGTTGGCCTTCGCGTCGAGCGCGAGGACGTGCCCGTTCTCGGTGAGGATGAGCGGGTTGATTTCGGTCAGGGTCGCGTCGGTCTCTTCATGCGCTTTATAAAGTGCGGTCACAAGCCTCACGCACTCCTTGAACGCTTCCCCTTTGAAGCCCAGGCCGAAAGCGATCTCCCTCGCCTGGAAGGCCTGAAGGCCGGAGAGAGGATCAACCCAGGTCTTGAGAATTTTGTCCGGCGTTTCGGCCGCCACCTTTTCGATCTCGACGCCGCCTTCGGTGGAGGACATTATCACGTTGCATCCCCTAGCGCGGTCGAGAACGATGCCCAGGTAGTATTCCTTGGCGATGCTGCTGGCCTCGGTGACGTAAACCTTCTGCACCTGCTTGCCGGCGGGGCCGGTCTGGTGCGTAACCAGCACGTTGCCCAGCATTTTTGCCGCGGTTTCGCGCGCCTCGCCGGGGCCGTTCACCAGCTTGACTCCGCCCTTGAACCCGTCGCTGAACGTGCCTTTTCCGCGGCCTCCGGCGTGGATCTGCGCCTTGACGACGATGCGGCCGCCCAGCTCCTTCGCTATGGAGAAAGCCGCGTCCGGTGTCGTGGCCACGCGTCCCTTGGGCACGCACACGCCGAACCTCTCCAGGATTTCCTTTGCCTGGTATTCGTGGACGCCACCATTGACGGCACTCAAGGATATAAGTATCGCACGAAGGCCATCCGCTGTCAACGCCTAAGCTCCTTGTAGCGCTTGACAGAAGGCTTCGCTGTGATATACTACCCGCGGCCCGGTTAGCCGGGCGAATTTAACTAAACCAGGAGGTAACACCCACATGACAGAAACGGACGGCAAAGCGAAAGGGGATTCGTCTGCCCCAATGGATGTTCCCGAGCAGTGGCTCAGCCTCACTTCGGACAACATCGGGCAGCACGAGCCTTTCGACATGAAGCTTTTGCTTCAAACGGGCGCGCCATCCCAGAGCGAGCACAAGCTTCTGAAGGGCAAGGTCGTTGCCATCACCCCCACCGATGTTCTGGTTGACGTCGGCCTGAAGAGCGAGGGGATCGTTCCTGTCGAGGAGTTCACCGATCCTCACGGCCAAGTGACGGTCAAGCCCGGCGACGAGGTTG
>JBBIMN010000274.1:0-3186 GCA_037444385.1 Acidobacteriota bacterium
TGGCTCCCCGAATCCCAGGAGCTTGATGTAGTGGTACATCACCTCCGGTCCGAGCGCCATTCCAATCTTGGCCGCGCCAACGTTTGACGAGTGGGCGAGCACCTCTTCCAATGTATAAACGGATTTGATGGGGGGCTCGTCGTCATGAATGGTCTTCGGTCCCACGGTCAGCGTGCCGTTCCCCACTACGACCGTGTCCCAAGGCTTGAACCGCCCGGAGTCAATAGCAGCCGCCAGCGTAACCAGCTTGAAGGTGCTGCCCGGCTCGTAAGCGTCCAAGATGGCGTGGTTGCGCCAGGAGGAGATTGGGTAATGGCCGGGAAGGTTGGGATCGAAGGTGGGCCACACTGCCATCGCCAGAACGTCGCCCTGGCGAGGATCAAGCACGATGGCGACGCCGGTGCGGGCTCGAACCTCGCTCACGGCCTCGTCCAACACTTGCTCTGCGTAAAACTGGATGGCGGAGTCTATCGTCAACCGCTCCTCGTTGGGGCGCGCGTCAACTTCGGGAACTATCTCCATCGGTATGAGCGTGGTCGAAACCGCGTCGTGCATCACCATGTATTCGCGGGTTCCCCCTTGAAGCTCCTTGTTCCAATCGCATTCGATGCCAGATAAACCTCCGTCCGTTCCAACGCAGCCGACGAGGTTCGCCGCCAGCGCCGCGCCCGGGTAGGCGCGTCCCCACTCTTCCATCAGCTCACAGCCTTGAAAGCGGCCGCAGATGGCCTGGGCTTCCTCGTAACAGCCGTAGGGAAGCTTTCTGGCAAGCCAGGTAAAACCGCGGTGCTCGCGCAGGCGGTCGAGAACGTCGTCGGCGCTCGCGCCGCTGATCAGCGCCACGGCCCTCGCCAGCCCGGCCGGATCCTGAATCTTTTTCGGGTTGAACGTATAGAGGGACGGACACCTTATGGACGCCGCGATGACTTCGCCGTTGCGGTCAACCAGGGCAGCCCTTGGAAGGTCTATCGTGATGCGCTCCTGTGCCTGTTCCACGGCCGCCTCATCATAGGCCGAGTGGCGAACCCCCTGTAGATAAACGAGCCTGAAGCCGGCCCCCACGGCCATCGAAACCCCGGCCAGCGCCAGGATTGACAGCTTCCTGGCTTGCAAAGAAGTTCTCATCGGCGCCGCCCCTTCGCTCTCTTTGCTTTATCGTTGGAATAGGCTTGGGGGCTGAAGGTTGCATCTGGATTTGGGACGGTGGCGGTTTTCGTCTCCTTTTCGGCTTTTGCTGGAGGCTGGTCGGCCCTTGGCTCTCCCGGATCCTCCGGGACCATGCCCAGCTTCTCGGAGGCTACCTTCTCTACCACGGGCAGGCTCAAGAGCGACGCCTTTTGGAGCAGCAGCCTGTCACGCTCTTTTTCAAGCTGCTGCCGCTTCGCGACAAGCGCCGAGACCTGATATTCAGCGGCGAGCTGGTAGACCGAGGCGAAAGCGACGTATCCCAAGAACGGAAGAACCAAGGCCACCGTGAAGACGATCAACCTCAGCGCGTCCCGAAGGCCGCGTCTGTCCGGTTGCCGAATGGGATTCGCCCCTATCAAGGCCTGCGTCATGTCTTCACCGCCGCGCGCAGGCGCGCGCTTCGCGACGCCGCGTTGGCCCGCACCTCGTCATCAGAGGCCTTCACGGCCCTCGGCGTCAGAAGCCTCAAAACGGGTTTGTGGCCGCAGCCGCACACGGGCAGTTTTGGGGGGCATGTGCACCCCATCGCCAATCTCCGCAGCTCATGCTTTACGAGACGGTCTTCGAGGGAATGATAAGCCAAGACGACGATTCTTCCACCGTTCTCCAACAAGCCGGCGGCTTCACTTACAAAACCGCCCAGGCCATCGAGCTCCTGGTTGACGTGGATGCGAAGGGCCTGGAAAACTCGCGTGGCGGGATGGATATTGGACCGGCGCCCCCGCGCAGGGACCACCGCTTCCACCAGCGCCGCCAGTTCGCGGCTCGTGTTCACCGGCCCGCCGGTCCGGCGGCGGACGATGGCGCGCGCGATGGGCCGGGCGTAAGGTTCCTCGCCGAACCTCCGAAAGATCTGCACCAGGTCCTCCTCGCTGGCGGACGCGAGGAAATCGCTGGCGGAGAATCCTCTGGAGCGGTCCATTCGCATGTCGAGCAGCCCATCGTCCTTGAAGCTGAATCCCCTTTGGGAGCGAAGCTGGTAGGTGCTCATGCCGAGGTCGGCCAGGATGCCCCTTATGGGTCCTTCGCACCGGTGCGCCCAGGACGCCACGTCCTTGAAGTTGGCGTGGACGGTATCCAGCCGCGCCTCGTACTTCATGAGGCCTTCCCGCGCGACAGCCAGCGCCTCGGCGTCGCGGTCAATGCCAAGGACCTTGCACGCCGGCGACGATTCCAGGATGGCCCTAGCGTGCCCGCCCATGCCGAGCGTGCAATCCACGAAAAGCCCTCCTTCACTCGCCTGGAGGAACTGGATCACCTGCGCGAGCATGACCGGGACGTGAAGACTGTCCGTTTCCATGCTTCGCCTCGCGTAGAATCCCGGAAACAAATCTTATAGTTTCGTCCGTCAATGGCTCTTTGGCCTGCAGCTCGATGAGCACCTGTTCGTTCCAAACTTCGAGATGGTTCGTCGGATGGCCGAGCACGATCACTTCCCCGTCCATCCGCGCGTGACCGCGCAGGCGCTTCGGCACGAGAATTCTTCCCTGCGGATCCAACTCCTGTTCGTCTCCGTAAAGGTCAACCGTCCTGAGAAACTGGACGACCCGGGGATCGTCCCCCCAACCTGAGCTTCTAAAAACCGATTCGACCTGCACCCACTCCGAGAGCGGAAATATTTTCATCGAAGGCGAACCGTACGACGTTACAAAGACCTGCTGGCCGAATTTTTCGAGCAGCGTTGCACGGAACTTGCTCGGGATTTTCAGCCGGCCCTTCTCGTCTATTTTGGCGTCCGCGCTTCCCCTGAACATTTGCCACCCGGCTCCATGTGAGAATGGACTTCCCGCACCCCTGGCGGGATTGTCCACTTTGGTCCACTTTACTCCACAAGGTAATAATAGAGACTAAAAAAGCGCTTGTCAAGGGGGTACGGCAAAGAGGCCAAGGGGTTCAAAAAGAGGCACTTGACAATGGGAGCGTAATCACCCTACAATGGCAATCTTGGCGCGGGGTGGAGCAGTCCGGTAGCTCGCTGGGCTCATAACCCAGAGGTCG